>NZ_JBSFJC010000003.1:0-143458 GCF_053597855.1 Kitasatospora sp. NPDC001225 | reverse complement strand
GCCACGCCCGTTTCCGGGCGTGGCGCACGTCGCCGGCATCAGTTGCCGTTCGACAGGATGGTGCCGGTGCCGACCTTCTTGGCCGACGGCTTGATGTACTTCTTCATGACTTTCACCTCCTCCCTTGGCATAAATTTGGAGGATGAAGTTCCGCATGGGTGCGTTGACACACACGATGTGTCCGACCTGCGCAGGGCAGTGTCGATCCCACCGAAACATTCATCAGCGCATCCGCAGTGCTCGGACCGAGCAGAAGTGCGGCGCTGGTACCCCCGTACCGGGCGGTTCGGCGTCTTCTCCGTAACCGCTGCGTTAACTTCCTATCGCGGTTGAGGATCCGCGGTCAACCCGGTTCGGCATTTTCTTATGTACGGATC
This sequence comes from Kitasatospora sp. NPDC001225, assembly GCF_053597855.1. Taxonomy (NCBI): domain Bacteria; kingdom Bacillati; phylum Actinomycetota; class Actinomycetes; order Kitasatosporales; family Streptomycetaceae; genus Kitasatospora; species Kitasatospora sp. NPDC001225. Next base: position 143,081 of record NZ_JBSFJC010000003.1, on the reverse strand, counting down.
GGCCGGCCCGGGTGTTCAACTGACGCGCCCGTTTTGTCCGGTTCATCTGCGTCAGGGTGTCGAAGGGGTATGTGTGTCCCATTTGGGGGAGAAAAACGCCGGATGCCTTCTCCCGTGAATCCTCGAAGTTTTGTTCTTTACTTGTCGGTCGGGCTTGACCTATGGTCGAGCTCATGCCCGCAAAACGGTCAGTCATTGCGTGCCCGGAGTCCGCGGTAGCTGACGAGTACCAAAGCAAATTCGGTAATTGGGATCAGCGTGCGAGCGTCCGTGTCAAACCGAGCCGAGTACTCGCGCAGCCGTCCGACGACCAGGTCTATTTCCCACCCGAACTTGTTCCCGTCGTGTCCCACCCGATCGTGCGCGATGCCGCACCCGGGACGGTCCGCCGCATACTCGTCGAGCGGCTCTGCCACTACCTGCACTTCACCACGGAGCTGGAGTCCGTCGCCGTACTCCCCGTGACCGTGGCCCTCAGCCGCGGCCGGGACGACCTCGGTCTGGCCGCGGGCATGCGGCAGGACGCCTTCAAGATCTCGACCGACGAGGCCTGGCACGCGCAGTTCTCCCACGACCTCATGACGCAGGTCGCCGCGGAGACCGGGATCGCCCCGACCACGGCCGAACCCGCCTTCGTGCGCAGGCTGGAGGAGATCCGCGCGCTCATGCAGCCCGAGCTGCGCGGCGCCCAGTCCCTCGCCTTCTGCATCGTCAGCGAGACCCTGATCTCGGCGATCCTCTCCGACCTCCCGCGCGACCGCCGGCTGCCCGCCGCCGTCCGCGACCTGGTCCGCGACCACGCCGAGGACGAGGGCAAGCACCACGCGTACTTCCACGGCGTGCTCAAGTACTTCTGGCACTCCCTGAGCCCCCGGCAGCGCCGGCTGCTCGGGCCCTGGCTGCCCGAACTGGTCACGGTCTTCCTCGAACCGGACTACCCCGCCGTCGCCCGCTCCCTGCTCGCCGCCGGCCTCGGCACCGGGGAGGCGGAGGCCGTCATGGCCGAGTCGTACGAGGCCGCCGACGTGCGCGCCTCCATCGCCGAGGCCAGCCGCACGACCATCCGGTACTTCGTGGAGATCGGCGCCCTGGACGACCCGGGGACCCTGGACGCCTTCCACGCGGCCGGACTGACCGAGGGGCTCTCCCTGTGAGCCGACGAACGAACCGGAAGGACGGCACCGCGGTGACGACAGACAAGCTCGAGACGGCCGCCGCCCCCGAGGTGCTCCTCCACGACATCCCGCCCGGCCTGGTCCGGACGGTGACCCGGTCGCCGGCCAAGGCGCGGCTGTACGGGGTGGACAACTACTTCCGTGAGAGCAGCCGGCTCTTCGGCGACGACCTCGACGACGTGCTGCGGACCACCCTGTGCGTGCTCAAGCCCGAGGCCGCCGCCGGGCGGCGCTACCGCCCGGCCCTCGACGCGCTGCGCGACAACGGCTTCCGCCCGGTCGACGCGGTCCGCTTCCGCCACCACCGGCTCACCGTCAGGGAGACCTGGCGCTTCCAGCTGAACTTCGCCAGCCGGGAGCGGATCGACGCGATGGACCTGGTCCTCGGCACCTCCGACTCGGTGATGCTGGTCCTCAGGGACGAGCGGTGGACCCCCGGCGACGTCCCGGCCGCCGTCCGGCTGACCGCCCTCAAGGGGCCGTCCGACCCGGCGCAGCGCCGCCCCGAGCACCTGCGCAGCCGGCTCGGCGCGGTCAACGGCCTGTTCAACTTCACCCACACCTCCGACGAGCCCATCGACGTGATGCGCGAGATCGCCATCGTCTGCGACGAGGAGCGCCGCCGGCTGCTGCACGCCCGGGTGCGCGCCGGACACGACGCGGTGCCCGAGGCCCTCGCCGCCTTCGCGGAGCTGGAGGCCGAGACCCCCGCGCACGACCTGGACCTGGAGAACAGCTGGCGACGGCTGGCCGCGGCCGAGGGGCCGGCCGGCGAGCCGGCGCGCCTGCGCGCGGCGGGCCGGGAGGTCTCCGTCCGGCAGATCGCCGCCGCCCTGCGCGCCGGTGCGGACGGTCCGGCCCAGCACTGGGACCTGCTCAGCGTGCTGACGCACAGCCTGCGCTTCAACGAACCGGGCATCGGGCGGATCTTCCCCAACGTCCTGCTCGAATCCTGGCAGAACGCCCCCGCGGTCCCGGCATGACCGGCCTCCCCGACGCGCTCGCCGGGCTCCGGTCCGCCCGCCGCGCCCCGGCGGACTTCGACGCCTTCTGGCGGGACACCCTGGACTCGGCGGCGCACCCGCTGGACCCCGTCTTCACCGAGGCCCCCAGCGCGCTGGCCGCCGCCACGGTGTACGACACGTCCTTCGCGGGCTCGCGCGGCCACCGCATCGCGGCCTGGCTGATCGTGCCCCGGCCCGCACCGGCCGCCGGCCCGGACCGGCCGGCGCCCGTGCCCTGCGTGGTGCAGTTCCTCGGCTACGGCGAGGGCCGCGGGGCCCCGCTGGACTGGCTGCTGTGGCCCGCCGTCGGCCGGGCCGTGCTGGTGGTCGACACCCGCGGCCAGGGGGGCGCCAACCTGCGCCCGGGGGACACCCCCGACCCGGTCGGGGCGACGCACCCGCAGGTACCGGGATTCGTCACCCGTGGCGTACTGGACCCGGCCGGGTACTACTACCGCGACGCCTACGTCGACGCCGTGCGCGCGGTGGACACCGCGCTCGCGCACCCGGCGGTGGACCCCGGGCGGATCGTCGTCTCCGGCTGCAGCCAGGGCGGCCTGCTGGCCCTCGCCGCCGCCGCGCTGCACGGGCGGGTGGCGGCGGCGCTGGTCGAGTCCCCGTTCCTGTGCGACGTGACCGACGCGGCGCGGCTCCCGGACCGGCAGCCCTACCGCGAACTGCTGCGGTTCTGCCAGTTCCACCCGCAGCACGTCGGACGCGTCCTGGACACCCTCGCCTACTTCGACGGCGTCGCGCTGGCCGAACGCGCCGCCTGCCCGGCCCTGTTCTCCCTCGCGATGCGGGACCAGGTCTGCTCCCCGGCCTCCGTCGCCACCACCTACCACCACTACGCCGGGCCGAAGCGGATCGGCGTGTGGCCGTTCGCCGGACACGCCGAGCCCAACGGCTACCAGCGCCGGGCGGAGGTGGACTTCGTCGCCGGGGTCCTCGGCGACCGTCCCGGTGCCCAGGCCGCGGCACCGGTGTCCTGAAAGACAGGGAGAGAGCACACGTGCTGTCCGAAGCATTGCCAGACCGGGAGCGGCTCAGCGAAGTCGACCAGGACGTCCTCGACCAGCTCACCTGGTCCCCGGAGAAGGCGCGGATGTACTCCGTGGAGCAGTACCTCCGGGAGAGCTGCTGGACCTTCGGCGGGGACCTGCCGCGGATGCTCGGCATCACGCTGTGCATGCTCAAGGCCGAGGCCACCGCGGGCCGTCGGCTGCGCTCCGCCGTCCGGGCGCTGGCCGGCGCCGGCTTCGAGCCGGTCGACGTGGTGGTCTTCCGGCACGACCGGCAGACCATCCGCGAGGTCTGGCGCCACCACTTCAACATCGCCACCTGGGACCGGGTCGAGGCGATGGACCTGATCCTGCCCAGCATCGACACGGTCTGCCTGGTCCTGAAGGACACCCGGTGGGCGCCCGGCCGGATGCCGGCCGCCATCCGCCTGAACTCCCTCAAGGGCCCGGCCGATCCGGAGCAGCGTCACCCCGACCACCTGCGCCACCAACTGGGCGTCGTCAACGGCCTGTTCAACTTCATGCACTGCTCGGACGAGCCGATCGACGTGTTCCGGGAGATCTCCGTCCTGTGCGACGACGACCGCCGCGCCCTGATGCGCGAACGGATCCTCGCCGACCACGACGCCCTCCCCGAGGTGCTGGCCGCCTTCGACACGCTCGAAAGCCGCCACCCGGCCCACGACTTCGACTACGAGCTCAGCTGGGAGCGGCTGCGCACCGCCCCGGGCCGGCCGGGCGAGCTGGCCGCCCGCCGCGCCGCGGGCGGCGAGGTCGCGCTGACCGAGGTCATGGCGGCCACCCACGGCGTCCCGTACGAGCACCCCAGCCGCTGGGACCTGCTGACCGTGATCACCCACCTGCTGAAGGAGATGAACCTCCCCGGCGTGACCACCAGCGTCCCGAACGTCACCGCGGACTGGGACGGGCCGAGGTGACCACGGCGGGGCGGCTGCTCACCGTCAACCTCGGCGTCGAGCGCACCGGGCCGTGGACCTCCAACGGCCGCAGCGGCATCGACAAGCGGCCGGTGCCCGGCCCCGTCATGGCCCGGGCCACCGGGCTCGACGGCGACCTGATCGTCAACACGAAGGCGCACGGCGGCGTCGACAAGGCGGTGTACGCGTTCGCGCGCGAGGACGCCGGCTTCTGGGAGCGGGAACTCGGCCGCACCGTGGCGCCCGGGAACTTCGGCGAGAACTTCTCCACCGTCGGCGTCGACGTCACCCACGCCGAGATCGGCGAGCGCTGGCGGATCGGCGGCGCGGTCTTCGAGGTGATCCGCCCGCGCAAGCCCTGCCGGGTCTTCGCGGGCTTCTGGGACGTCCCGGACCTGGTCAAGCGGTTCATCGCGAACGGCGCGCCGGGCGCCTACCTGAGGGTCCTGACCGAGGGCGAGGTCTCGCCGGGCGATCCCGTCGAGGTGGTCAAGCGGCCGGGCCACGGGGTCACGGTGAACCTGATGCTGCGCGCGCTGACCACGGAGCCGGAGCTGCTGCCGCTGATGCTGCGGGCGCCGGAGATGCTCCCCAAGATCCAGGACCGGGCGCGGCGCCGGCTCGCCGCCCAGCAGGAGCAGCGGGACCAGCAGGAGCAGCGGGACCAGCAGGAGCAGCGAGACCTTCACGAACTCCGGGAACCCCGGGAACTCCAGGGGCGACCGCACCATCACGCGCACGTGGGGAAGGAACAGTGACAGCCATGACCGCCACGGGGGACCAGCTCATCGACCCGGCCCGGCTCGCCGCCCTCGCCTGGGAGGACCTCCCGGTCCTCCACGACCAGCTCGCGGAGCTGCTGGAGGAGCTGAGCACGGAGGAGTGGCTCGGCGCGGCCTTCGACCACGTCCTGGCCACGCCGGACCTGCTGGTGCAGAGCGAACGGCTGCAGGAGCTGGACCGGGTGGTCCTGGTCAACGACGCCGCGAGCGGCGTGCGGGTACGGCTGCACGTCTTCCGCGACCGCGAGTTCGACCGTCCGCACAACCACCGCTGGACCTTCGGCAACCGGGTGCTGGCCGGCAGCTACCGCCACTACCTCTACGGCGACTACGAGGAGCTGACCACCGACACCAAGCTCGGTGAGCCCTTCATGGTCCGGGACGAGACGCCCGGCACCGGCTACGTGATCCGCCACACCCTGGTGCACTCGGTCGCCGCCGTGCCCGACACCACCTCGCTGATCGTCCGCGGCCCGGCCGCCAAGGACCGCTTCGTGGTCATGAACAACGAGACCGGCGAGGCCTGGTGGCAGTACGGGCACACGGTCGAGGACGAGGCGGAGATCGCCAAGCGGCGCCTCGGCGCGGAGAAGGTCTCCGGCATCCGCGACCTGCTGGTGCGCCAGGGCGTCCTGCACTGAACGCGGCCACGCCCGTGACCGCGGCCACCCCCGGCCACCCGAGAGCACGAGGAAAGACCACCATGGGAACCGAATCCCCCACCCCTGACGACCTGGCCGCCCTGCGCAGCCTCTCCAGCCTCCAACCGCTGTACGGCATCGAGCGCTCGCTGACCGCCATCGCCTCGATGGGCTCCCTGGAAGCGGCCCGCTTCCTGGAGACCCTGCGGATGCGCACGCTGGTGATGTCCCGCCTCGCCCCGTACGAGGACCGGCCGGGCGTGCGCGGCTGTATGGCCGCGATGCGTCCCAAGACGGACAGCCTCAAGCGGATGCACAAGGTCCTGGACGCCAACCTGGAGATGCTGGAGCGGATCGCCCGCGACGCGGGCCTGGAGTTCTTCGCGATCAAGGGACTCGGCGCCCGCGCGACCTACCGCGACCCCGGCGTGCGCGACTTCAGCGACCTGGACGTCTTCGTGCGGACCCGGTCCGACGCGAGCGTCCTGGTCAGGGCGCTGCGCACGGAGCACGGCTACCAGTACCTGAAGGCCGAACTGCCGTGGATCAAGTACGACCCGAGCGAGAACCTCGTGTACGGGCAGTTCCCGCTGGTCGCGCCGGACGGTGCCGAGGACCTGCTGAACGTGGACATCCACTTCGGCGACTACTCGGTGCGGCACAGCAGCCGGATCGGGCTGACCCCGCGGCTGCCCGCCGGGGAGCCCGGGATCCACGTCCTCGCGCCCGAGGAGAACCTCGCCTGCGTCGTCAACAACGCCGCGGGCGACTACTTCGTGACGGCCAAGGACACCAACGACCTGCTGATGGCGCTCTCGCTGCCGGAGTTCGACGTCCCGCGCTTCGCCGCCCGGCTGCGCCAGGCCGGCCTGGAGGGCTTCCTCGGCTTCATCGTGGCCGGGTTGCGGGCCGGCACGGCCCTCACGGCGGCGCAGGAGGAGCGGCTGCGCGCCCTGCCCGCGGTGCGCACCCTGGAGCCGGTGCCGAACCCGCGGGAGCCGCACTGGGAGCGGCGCTGCCTGGGCACCACCGTGCACGCCTTCGGGGAGGGGCGCCGGCGCGGCGGGCTGGTCGGCGCGGTGAGGCTGGCCGCCGACGCGTACGGCTACTACCGCAACCGGCTGTCGCTGAGCGTGGCGGGCCCGGCGGACGGCGGCAGCGCCGAGCCCTTCGCGCTGAACCCGTGGACCTGCGTGCGGCTCGTCCCGGTGGACATCGCCGAGGACCTGCTGGCCGGCCGGCCGGTCCCGCCGAACCCCGCCACCCCCGGCCCCGCCAAGGCGCTCAGGGCGGACCGGGGCATCCAGCGGCTCGACACCCCGTACGGGCAGTACGTGCGGATCGAGGACGAGACCTTCCTCGCCACCGTGGACTACCGGCTGCCGGGCGAGCTGATCGCCGGCGCCCGGGCGGTCGCCGCGGGCCGGGGCTGATGCTCGACCTCGGCGGTCCGCCCCGCCCCTGGCCGCCGGCCCTGGTGCGCCGCTTCGGTGCGGCGCACGACCGGGCCCTGGCGCGGGCGGACTGCTGGAGCACCCCGCCCGCGCAGGGCGACCCGGAGCTGCTGGAGCGGCTGGCCGAGCTGTTCGGCGCCCCGCCGGAGCGGACGGTGGTCACCGGCGGGGTGCGCCAGTTCGCCGGGAGCTGGGCGGGGCGCACCCGTACCGCACTGGTGGAGCGGCCGGGCTTCGCCGACATCGGGCCGGTCCTCGCCGGGGCGTCCGAGGTCCGGGCGCTGGCCTGGGAGGACCTCCCCGGCGCGGCCCGCGGCGGCCCGGAGCCGGTGACGGTCTGGGTGACCAGCCCGTACCGCAATCCGGACGGCCGGTCGCTGGACGCGGCCGGCCGCCTGGCCCTGGCGGAACTGGCCGCCGAGGGGCACCAGGTGGTGGTCAACCAGGTCTACCGCTGGTTCGCCCCGCCGGAGGAACCACCCGACGGCTGCTGGGGCGTGACCTCACTGGCGAAGCTGTGCGGCGGCGGCAGCCGGCTCGGCTGGGCGACCCTGCCCGACCCGTCCGCCGCGCTGCCGACGCTGCGCGCCGCCGGGCCCGCCACCACCTGGCAGCGGGCCTGGGCCGGCTTCCTCGACCGGTCCGCGCTGACCTCGCTGGTCCGGGCCTGCGTCGAACCCACGCTGGAGGCACGCCGGCTGTTCACCGAGCGGCTCGGCGAGCTGCTGGGCTGGGAGTTCACCGGGGGAGGGATGTCCCTGCTGCTGTCCTGGCGGGGCGCCACGGAGGAGCGGGTCCTGGCCGAACTCGCCGGACTGGACCTCGTGGTGGGGCCCGGCTCGGCCTTCGACGCGCCCCCGGGCTCGGTGCGGCTCGCGTTCTCCGGCGTCGACGCGCGGGAGGCGGTACGGGCCGCCGACCGGGTGGCCCGGCTGGCGGCCCGCACGGCGGGGGCGCTGGCGCCCGCGGCGTAGGGCCGGGCTCTGCCGGCTCAGGAGGCGGTACGGGCGTACGCGGTCAGCCAGTTGAGGTCGCGGTGCCCGGCGCCGTAGCGCTGCCGCTCGTTGACGACGCGGACGTCGGCCCCGGTGAAGCCGGCCGCCTCCAGCAGGCCGCGGACCCGGTCGGCGGTCTGGTAGCGGAAGAAGCGGGCGGCGTCGGCGCTGAAGGACTCGACGAACTCCTCCTCGCCCTCCCCCTCCTTGAAGCTGACGAACAGCGCCCCGCCGGGCCGCAGCACCCGGTGGAACTCGGCCAGCGCGGCCGCCACGTGCTCGTCCCTGAGGTGCAGCAGCGTCGCCTGGGACCAGACGCCCGCGAAGGAGGCGTCGGGGAGGTCCAGCGCGCACACGTCCATGCGCCGGAAGTCCAGGCCGGGGTGGAGCTCCCGGGCCCGGGCGACGAAGGGCTCGCTCAGGTCGACGCCGGTCACCGCCACGCCCCTGGCCGCCAGCAGGGCCGTGTCGCGGCCGAAGGCGCACCCGGCGTCCAGGACCGGCCCGGCCGGATCGGGGAGCATCCCGGTGAAGAGGTCGAGCTCCTCGTCCGGGACCATGCCCTTGGTGGCGGACTCGTACTTGTCGGCGCTGTGCTCGTAGGCGGCGATGGTGCGTGAGAGGTAGTCAAGCATGCCTGAAACCTACCCTCGTGGGGGTCGGAGCGGGCCGGAAGGGGGGCGCCCCGGACGGGACGCCCCCCTTCCGGGGCCGGTCAGGACTGCGCGGCGAGCAGCGCGGCCAGCCCGTCCAGCCCCCGGTCGACGGTGGCCGGGTCGACCTGGCTGACGGAGAGCCGCAGTTGGTGCTCCCCGCCCGTCCCCGGGTAGAAGTGCGACATCGGTGTCCAGATCACCCCGTACTCCGAGGCGGAGCGCTCCAGCAGCGCGTCGTCCACCACGCACGGCACCGTGAGCACCAGGAAGAACCCGCCGCGCGGCTCGTTCCAGGTCACCCCGCAGCCGGGCGGGAAGCGCCGGGCCAGGCCCTCCAGCACCAGCGCGAGGTTGCGCCGGTAGAGCGCGGCCACCTCGGTGTTGGCGGCCCGCAGGCTGTGGCCGTGCTCCAGCAGCGCGCCGCCGATCACGGCCTGGGCGATCGGCGAGGTGTTCACCGTGGTCATGCTCTTGATCATGCCGAGCAGGTCGGCGAACAGCCCGGTGCCGCCCTGCCCGTCCGCCACCAGCTGGTCCGCCACCACGTACCCGACCCGGGCGCCCGGCAGGGCCGTCTTGGCGAAGGAGCCGAGGTGGACCACCCGCCGGTCGGTGTCCAGCGCCTTGAGCGAGGGCAGCCGCTCCTCGCCGGCGAACACGCAGTACGGGTTGTCCTCCAGCAGCAGGAAGTCCTCCTCGGAGGCCAGCGCCAGCAGCTCCCGGCGCAGCTCCAGCGGCAGGCTGGCCCCGCTCGGGTTGGCCACGTCCGGCACCAGGTAGAGCGCCCGCGGGCGCAGCCCCTCGGCCCGGGCGGCGGCCAGTTGGCGGCGCAGGTCGGCGAGGTCCACGCCGTCCGGGCCGTCGGCGACCGCCCGCACCGGCAGGTCGGCCAGCAGCGCCGCGCCGGTCAGCCCCACGTAGGTGGGGGAGACGGCCAGCACCAGGTCCTCGGGGCCGCGGCGCAGCGCCCGCAGCACCAGGAACATCGCCTCCTGGCAGCCCACCGTCACCACGATCGACTCGGCGGGCACCTCGATGCCCTCGTCGGTGGCGAGGTGGGTGGCGATCAGCTCGTGGATGATCCCCTTGGTCCGCCCGTACTGGAGCACCTGCCGGCGGGCCGCCTCCTCGGTCAGCCCGCGCTCGGTGCGCAGGTGGTCGAGGTAGCGGTCCAGGTGGCGGTGGACGGCGTCCAGCTCGAAGAACTGCTCGGCCGGGCGGCCGGCCGCGAAGGAGACCGCCTCCGGGTAACGGATGGAGATCTCGTTGAGCAGGTTCATCGAGGTCATCGCCGGGTCGGCGAGGGAGGTGTGCAGGCCCGCGAGCAGCAGGTCGTGCGGTGCGGCGATGGTGGTCACGGGGTGCTCCAGACGGGGCAGGGCAGGGTGGTGGTGCGCAGTTCGGCGGCGGCCCGGGGGTCGGCGCAGCCCGCGAGGCCGAGCGCGTGCCGCAGCTCGGTGGCGAGCAGGTCGAGGACCTCGGTGCAGCCCGCCTCGCCGCCGGCCGCCAGGCCCCAGATCAGCGGGCGCCCGAGCAGGACCCCGGTGGCGCCGAGGGCCAGCGCGGTGAGCACGTCCGAGCCGCCGCGCACCCCGCTGTCCAGCAGCACCTGGCAGTCCTCGCCGGCCAGCGCCTCGGCGACCTCCGGCAGCATCGTCACGGCGGGCACGGCCCGGTCGAGCTGGCGGCCGCCGTGGTTGGAGACCACCACGGCCGCGGCGCCGATCCCGGCGGCCCGCCGGGCGTCGGCCGGGTCGAGCACGCCCTTGACCACCAGCGGCAGGTCGGTCTCGCCGCGCAGCCACTCGAGGTCGGCCCAGGTGACGCCGGGGGAGAGCAGCTCCGCGGTGTGCGCGGCCACCGCCGAGACGGCGGCGGTGGACTCGTGCGCCCGCCCGGCGGCGCCGCCCTCCAGCAGCGCCGCGCGGACGTTCGACGGCAGGGCGAACGCGTTCCTGGCGTCGCGCAGCCGGCGGCCCATGTACGGCACGTCGGCGGTGACCACCAGGGCCTCGCTGCCGGCCTCCTCGGCCGCCCTGACCAGGTCGAGCAGCCGGCCGCGGTCGCGCAGCCAGTACAGCTGGAACCAGAGCGTGGCGCCGGTCTTCGCGAGCTCCTCGAAGCCGACGCTGCTGAGCGTGCCGACGGTGAACGGCACGCCCGCGGCGGCCGCGGCGCGGGCCGAGGCCAGCTCGCCCTCGGGGTGGAACAGCCGGTGGTAGGCGACGGGTGCCACCGCCACCGGCAGGGCCGCCCGGCTGCGCACCAGGGTGGCGGCGGTGTCCCGGGTGCTGACGTCGGTCAGCACCCGGGGCACCAGGGCCACCCGGTCGAAGGCGGCCCGGTTGGCGGCGAGCGTCAACTCGCGCTCGGCACCGCCCTCCAGCCACTCCCAGACCTCGGGCGCGAGCACGGCCCGGGCCCGGTCGGCGTACTCCGCGACGGACAGCGCCGGGCGCCCGCCGGCCGGGCCGGTCGGTGGTTCGTTGCGGACGGACGCGCTCATCCGGCCACTTCGCTGGCGTTGCGCTGGAGCTCCACGGCCTCGTAGAGGGCGCGGATGTTGTTGCTGCCGAAGTTGCGGGCCCGGATGCGCTCGATCACCTCGAAGAAGAAGGTGTTCCGCGGGTGCTGGGAGCGGGTGAAGATCTGGAACAGCTGGCCGTCGTGGTCCTGGTCGACCAGCAGGTTCAGCTCGCGCAGCTGCTCGAAGGAGTGCCGCAGCGGCGTCAGGCGGCCGGGCAGCGCGTCGTAGTAGGTCTGCGGGGTGCGCAGGAACGGCACGCCGCGCTCGGCCATGGTGGAGACGGAGTGCACCGCGTCCTCGGCGGCGAAGGCGACGTGCTGCACGCCGGCGCCGCCGTGGCCGGCCAGGAAGGAGGCGATCTGGCCGCCCGCGTCCGCGGTGAGCGGCTCGATCAGGGTGAGGGTGACGCTGTGGTCGGCGCTCTGCACGACCGCCGAGTCCATGCCGAGCGCGCCGACCTCGACCCGCTCCTCGAAGATCGTCCGGAAGCCGAAGACCTCGCGGTAGCGGTGCTCGGTCTTGCGCAGCTCGCCGAACGGCACCAGGACGGCGAAGTGGTCGACGGTCCGCAGGCCGACCTGGCCCTCGCCGGTCAGCGGGGCCGGGTCGGGCAGGCCGGGGATGCGGCCGGCCGGGACCTCGGGGCCGCGCTCGATCAGGGTGTGCACCACCTCGCCGAAGGCGTCGACGACCGCGGTGACGCAGCCGTCCGCGGCCTTCGGCTCGCCCAGCGCGGCGGCGCCGCGGGCGGTCAGGGTGCGGTACGCGTCGGTGGCGTCCGGCACCCGCAGGCCGAGGGCGCCGACGCCGTCGCCGTGCCGGGCCAGGTAGCCGGTGGCCGGGTGGCCGGCGGCCAGCGGCTGGGTGAGCAGCAGTCGGATGGAGGCCTGGCCGACCAGCGCGGACAGGCAGCGCTCGGCGGCCTCGCCGCGCTCGGTCGGCGGGACGAGCAGCTCGAAGCCGTACTCCGTGGTCAGCCGGGTGGTCTCGGCGCCCAGGTCGGCCACGTAGAACTCGACGTGGTCCAGCTCGACGGGGATCGGGGTGACGGTGGGAGAGGAACGGTCGGTCATCAGAGGAGCTCTCTCGTGAGGAGGACGGGAGGTGCTGAAGGACGATCGGGAGGAGCGGGCGTACGGGTGCGGGTGCGCGGGATCAGGTGGACTGGAGGTCCTTGGCGTTCTCGGGCTCGGCCGGGCCGTCGCCCTCGCCCTCGCCGTCGCCCTCGTCGGTGTCCGCGTCCGCGTCCGGGCCCTCGGGCTCCGGCGGCTCGGTCGGGGCCTCCGGCTTGCCGATCAGGTGGGCGGACGCGAGCAGCGCGCCGACCACCATCACGCCGAGCACCACCCGGAAGTCCAGGGCGGCCACCAGGCCGGAGCCGACGCCGACGGCCAGCGCCTGTGGCGCGGTGAGCGAGAGGTTGACGGCCGCCTGGGCGCGCCCCATCAGTTGCGGCGGGGTGGAGGCCTGGGCGGCGGTGGCGAGGCCGACCATGGCGGCCGGGATGCCCGCGCCCGCGATCACCAGGCCGGCCGACACCACGTACAGCGACGGGGCCAGCAGCAGGACGGTCCCGAGGCCGAACACCGCCGAGCCCGCCATGACCGTCCGGCGCGGCCCGAGCCTGCCGATCAGCAGGCCGCCGACCACCGAGCCGGCCAGCGCGCCGACGGCCTCGGTGGTCTCCAGCACGCCGAGGAACTGCGGCGAGCGGTGCAGCCCGTGCTGGGTCAGCGCGAACAGCACCGGCTGCAGCAGGCTCAGCACGAAGCCGGAGGCGGCGGTGGCCGCGACCAGCGGCCGCAGCCCGACCGAACCGCGCAGGTGGACGAAGCCGGCCAGCACCTCGGTGCGCCACCGCAGGCCCGAGGGCTCCGGCTTGACCTCCTCCACCCGCAGGGTGAGGAAGCTCAGCGCGGCCAGCAGCAGCACGACGAGGTCGGCCACCGCCACCACGTGCCCGCCGAACCAGCCGTAGAGGCCCGAGCCGAGCAGCGGCGCCACCAGCGTGGTGCCGGCCCGGGCGCTCTGGGTCAACCCGGCCGCCGCGCCGAAGTCCTGACGCTCCGTCAGGATGCTGCGCAGCAGCGCGCTCTGCGCCGGGGCCAGGACGGCCCCGGCCAGACCGCAGACCGTGGCGGTGCAGTAGATGATCCAGACCGTGTCCCGGCCGTCGACCAGCAGCAGCGGCAGCAGCGAGAGGGCCACCGCCAGGTTGACCCCGACCAGCAGCGGCTTGCGCCGGACCCGGTCGGCGAGCAGGCCGCCGAGCGGGAGCAGCAGCAGGGGCGCGGAGAAGCAGAACAGCACCAGACCGGCGGCGGAGTTGCTGCCGGTCAGCACCTTGGCCCAGATGCCGAGGGCGATGGAGAGGGCGCTGTCACCGAGGACGGACAGGGTCTGCCCGGCCAGGTAGCGCCGGAACTCCGGGCGGACCAACAGCGGGTGCATGGCGGTTCCTTCGCTGCGCCGACGGCGCTTCGGGGTGTGCAGGGGTGTGCGGTGGTGCCGTGGTGCTCGGTGGTGCGGTGGTGCTGTGCGGTGCTGTGCGGTGGTGCAGGGGCGCCCGGGGTGCGCCCTGACGCACGCGGGGTGCTCAGGGCGCCGGGCGGTCGGCGCGTCGGCGGGTCGGGCGCCGGGCGCTCAGAGTGTGGCCGGGTGGGCCGGGGCGAGCGGGGCGACGGCGGCGAAGCCCTCGATCACCGCGTCGTTGGCGTCCTTCTCGCCGATGGCGACCCGGATGCCCTGGCCGGGGTAGTAGCGCACGGCCACGCCCAGGCGCTCCAGCTCCGCGCGCAGCGGGAGCTGGTCGCCGGGGGCGTCGACCCACAGGAAGTTGGTGACGCTGGGCGCCACCGTCCAGCCGAGGCGCAGCAGTTCGGCCTCGGTGCGCTCCCGCTCCGCGGCGATCTCGGCGATCCGGCGCGCCATCTCGTCCTCGGCGCCGACGGCGGCGAGCAGGCCCGCCTCCTGGAGCCGGTTCACCGCGTACGGCACCTGGTGGTCCCGTACCCGTTGGGCCACGGACTCCTCCGCCAGCGCGTAGCCGATCCGCAGCGCGGCGATGCCGTGCGACTTGGACAGGGTGCGCAGCACCACGAGGTTCGGCCACTCGGCGATCCGGGCCGGCACGTCCGGGGCCTGCCAGCCCAGGGCGAAGTCGACGTACGCCTCGTCGAGCAGGATCAGCGCGGTGGCCGGCACCCGGTGGAAGAACTCCGTCAGCTCGGCCCAGGAGTAGACCGTGCCGGTCGGGTTGTGCGGGTTGCACAGCACGACGATCCGGGTGCGCCCGTCCATCCGCTCGGCCATCGCCGCCAGGTCGTGCCGGGCGTCGGGGCCGAGCGGGACCGGCCGGGCCTCGGCCCGGGCGATCTCGCAGAACAGCGGGTACGCGTCGAAGCAGGGCGCCGAGTGGACCACGTTGTCGCCGGGCTCGACCACCGTGTGGAAGAGGTCCAGCGCCACGCCCGCCGAGCCGTGGCCGACCACGACCTGGCCGGCCGGGACGTCCTGCCAGTCGGCGACGATCCCGGCGATCCGCTCCGGACGGAAGTCCGGGTAGCGGTGCAGGTCGGCACTGGCCTCGGCCAGCGCCGCCAGCACCGACGGCAGCGGCGGGTACGGGTGCTCGTTCTGTGCCAGCAGGTACCTGGCGTCCGACGGGCCGGCCATCAGTCGGCCTGGAGGACGTAGAGCCAGGAGTGCGGGGTGGCGAGCGCCTCGACGCGGTCGATCCGCAGGCCGGCCTCGGTGAACAGCTCCTCGTAGGTGGCCTTGGTGTGCAGCGGGACGCCCATCATCGCGTGCGCCAGCTCGAAGCCCACCGAGAAGACCGGCTGGGCGCCGTCGGAGGTGCCCGGGTCGCGCAGCATGGTGTCGCCGAGGACGAAGGTGCGGGCCTTCGGGAAGGACTCCCGCATCCGGGTGAAGATCGAGGAGCGGGTGGCCGGGTCGGCCAGCAGGTCGTGCAGCAGGAAGAAGCTCATCACGGTGTCGACCTCGGCCACCTCGGCGGCCTCGGCGTCGTTGTCGATCTGGGTGCCGAGCAGGCCCAGCACGTCCGCGCGGACGGCGGTGACCCGGTCCTGCATGCCGGCCTCGACGATGTCGCGGCGGGCGATGTCGGTGGCCGGGCGGCTGATGTCGATGCCCAGGCCCCGGGAGCCCTCGCGCTGCGAGACCACCCGGCGCACCCGGGCGGAGGTGCCCGAGCCCAGGTCGGCGATGTGCCGGAAGTCGATGCCGCTCAGCACGTCGGTGAGCTGGGCGGCGAACAGCGACTGGTCGCACTGGGCGGAGCCGAGGGCGACCATCGCCTCGTCGCGGAAGACGTCCGTGTCGTAGCGGTGGGTGCCGGCGCTCAGGTGGCCGGCGCGGCCGAACACGTCGTGGTAGCCGCCGACGGCCCAGGTGAAGTAGCCGCGCGCGGCGGCGATCTCCAGGCCCGCCTCGGTGGGCAGGTAGGCGTCGCCGTCGGCCTTGAGGTAGCCGTAGTCGGCGGCGGCGCGCAGCACGGCCTCGGTCCGGGCGGTGTCGCCGGCCTGGGCGGTGGCCTCGGCGGCCGAGAGCGGCTCGCCGCGCCCGATCGACTCCAGCAGGCCGATCCGGTCCAGCGCGAAGATCACGTTGGCGGCGATGAAGCCGTTGTAGGCGTCGGTCGAGGTGATCGGCGACGGGGTGATGCCACGCCAGGTGTCGGGGATGGCCGCAGTGGTCATGGTGGTGTCCGTTTCTCGGTGGGCGGACCGGGTGCGGTCCGCGTGGTGTGCGCAGGTCGGTCGCCTGCGGTCGGTAGGGGTCTGAAGTCGGTGCGTCAGGAGGTCAGGAGGTCAGGCGGGCGGCGAGCACCGGGCCGATGACGGCGAGCGCCTCGGTGCCCGTCATCGCGCCGTGGGTGCTCGGCACCTCGTGGACGTCGAGCCGGCCGCCCAGGTGCGGGCGCCAGCTCTCCGGGTCGGGGGCGTCGGCCGGCCGGTCCTTGGCGGCGGTGAAGAACACCGCGTCGCCGTCGTAGCCGGGCAGCGGGAGCGCGTGGGACAGCTCGGCGTTGGCCTGGAAGACCGAGACCACCCGGGCCACCCCGGCGCCGCTGAGGCCGGCCAGCGGGCCCTCGCCGTCGCGGACGAGCGCGGCGTAGCCGTCGTCGTCGGCGGGCCAGGCGGTGACCTCCCCGGCCGGGTGGCCGAGCGAGTCGAGGATCACCGCGAGCTGCGCCGGGTCGTCCCGCCACTGCTCGGGCCCCGGCTCGCCGGTGCCCGGGTAGGCGTCCAGCAGCGCGAGCAGCCGGACCTCCTCGCCCTGGCGGCGCAGCAGCGCGGCGATCGCGTGGGCGACGGCCCCGCCGAACGACCAGCCGAGCAGGGCGTACGGGCCCTCGGGGCGGACGGCGCGGATCTGCGCGAGGTAGGTCCGGGCGAGTTCCTCGACCGAGGCCGGGTGCGCGGCCGGGTCGGCCAGGCCGGGGGCCTGGAGGCCGTAGATCGGCTGCTCGGCGTCGAGGTGGCGCAGCAGGCCGGTGTAGACCCAGCTGATGCCGGCGGCCGGGTGGACGCAGAACAGCGGCGGGCGCGAGCCGCGGGTGCGGATCGGCAGCAGGACGGGGAAGCTCTCGGCGGCCGGGCCCCGGGTGAGCCGCTCGGCCAGCCGGGCCACGGTCGGCGCCTCGAACAGCGTGCGGACGCCGACCCGGTCGCCCTCGCCGACCAGGTCGCGCAGGCCCGCGACCAGCCGGCTGGCCAGCAGCGAGTGCCCGCCCAGTTCGAAGAAGTTGTCGTCCACGCCGACCTTCTCCAGTCCGAGCAGGTCGGCGAACAGGCCGCAGAGCAGCTCCTCCTGGGGCGTCGCGGGCGCCCGCCCGGAGCCGAGCCAGGTGGTGTCGGGGGCCGGCAGGGCCTTGCGGTCGACCTTGCCGTTGGCGGTCAGCGGCAGGGCGTCCAGGGCGACGACCGCCGAGGGCACCATGTAGTCCGGCAGGGACGCGCCGACGTGGGCCCGCAGTTCGGCCTGGTCGACCGTCCGCCCGGGGTGGGCGACGGCGTAGCCGACCAGCCGGCGGTCGCCCGGGCGGTCCTCCCGGACCAGCACGAACGCCTGGGCCAGGGAGGGGTGGCGGGCCAGCACGGCCTCGATCTCGCCGGGCTCGATCCGGAAGCCGCGGATCTTCACCTGGTGGTCGGTGCGGCCCAGGTACTCCAGGGTGCCGTCGGCCTGGCGGCGGACCAGGTCGCCCGAGCGGTACATCCGGCTGCCGGGGGCGCCGTACGGGTCGGCGACGAAGCGCTCGGCGCTCTGGCCGGGCCGGTTGAGGTAGCCGCGGGCCAGGCCGGCGCCCGCGATGTACAGCTCGCCCTCGACCCCGGCCGGGACGGGCTGGAGCGCGGCGTCCAGGACGTAGAGCCGGGTGTCCAGCACGGGCCGGCCCATCGGCGGGGCGATCCGGCCGGCGAGCGGTTCGCTCATGCTGGCGCAGACGGTGGACTCGGTCGGGCCGTAGGCGTTGACCATCCGCAGCCGGGCCGACCAGTGCTCGACCAGGTCGGGCGGGCAGGCCTCGCCGGCCACCACCAGGGTGCCGCCCTCCGGCAGCGCGTCCGGGGCGAGGACGGCCAGCGCGGTCGGCGGCAGGGTCAGGTGGGTGACGCCCTGCTCGGCGATCAGCTCGGTCAGCGAGGGGCCGGGCAGCAGCTGGTCGGCGTCGCCGAGGACGGCCCGGGCGCCGGTGAGCAGCGCCATGCCCAGCTCCCAGACGGCCGCGTCGAAGGACGGCGAGGCGAACAGCAGCACCCGGCTGTCCGGGGTGACGGCCAGGCCCCGGCGCTGGCTCTCCACCATGGCGGCGAGGCCGGTGTGGGTGACCACCACGCCCTTGGGGCGGCCGGTGGAGCCCGAGGTGTAGATGACGTACGCGGCCGAGTGCGGGGTGATCACGGTGCCGGTGAGGTCGTGCGCCGGGTGGCCGGAGGCGTCCAGGTCCTCGATCAGCAGCCGCGGGACGGTGCTGTCGGCGAGCAGGCCGTCGGCCAGCGCCCGGCTGGTGAGGACCAGCGCGGGCCGGGCGTCGTCCAGCATGTAGGCGATCCGGTCGGCCGGGTAGCGCGGGTCCAGCGGCTGGAAGACCGCGCCGGCCTTGAGCACGGCGAGCTGGGCGACGATCAGCTCGATCGAGCGCTCCAGGGCGATCGCGACGAACCGCTCGGGGCCCGCGCCGTGCTCGATCAGCAGCCGGGCGAAGCGGTTGGCGCGCTCGTTCAGCTCGCCGTAGGTGACCTGCTCGGCGCCGAAGGAGAGCGCGACGGCCTCCGGGCGGGCGGCGGCCCGGGCCTCGAAGAGCGCCGGGAAGGTGCCGAGCGGGAGGTCCTCCCGGGTGTCGTTCCAGCCGGTGAGCAGCTGCTCGCGCTCCTCGGGCGCCAGCACCTCGACCCGGCCCACCGCGAGGTCCGGGTCGGCCAGCACCGCGCGCAGGGCGCGCTCGAAGCGGGCGGCCGTCGCCTCGGCGGTGGCCCGGTCGAACAGGTCGACGGCGTACTCCACCGTCAGGCCCAGCCCGGCGGGCGCGCCGGCCGCGTCGAAGCTCTCGCTGAAGGCGAAGGTCAGGTCGAACTTGGCGAGGTCGGAGTCCAGTTGATCGACCCGGCCGGGCAGGCCGTCGAGGCCGATCTCCCCGGCGTCGCCGCCGGAGGTCAGCATCACCTGGCAGAGCGGGTGGCGGGCGGTCGAGCGCACCGGGTTGAGCAGCTCGACCAGCCGCTCGAAGGGCACGTCCTGGTGCTCGAAGGCGTCCAGGGTGGAGACCCGCACGCGCTCCACCAGCTCCCGGAAGCTCGGGTCGCCGGAGAGGTCGGTGCGCAGCACCAGGGTGTTGACGAAGAAGCCGACCAGGTCCTCCAGCGCCTCGTCGGTGCGGCCGGCCACCACGGTGCCGATCGGCAGGTCGGTGCCCGCGCCGATCCGGCCCAGGGTGGTGGCGAGCGCGGCCTGCATCACCATGAAGACGCTGGCCCGGCTCCGCTGCGCCAAGTCGACGAGGGAGGTGTGGAGTCCGGCGTCCATCCGCAGCTCGACGGCGGCGCCGAGGCGGCTCGGGGCGGCGGTGCGGTGCCGGTCGAAGGGGAGCGTCAGCTCCTCGGGGAGGTCGGCCAGGGCTCGCTGCCAGTAGGCGAGTTGGTCGGTCAGCAGGGCGCTGGGCCGCTCGTCGGTGCCGAGCAGCTCGTGCTGCCAGAGGGTGTAGTCGGCGTACTGCACCGGCAGCGGCTCCCAGCCGGGGGCGGCGCCGGTGCGGCGGGCCCGGTACGCCTCGGCGAGGTCGCGCACCAGCGGGACCACGGACCAGCCGTCGGTGGCGATGTGGTGCATCAGCACCAGCAGGACGTGCTCCTGGTGCGGCAGCGAGAGCAGGGTGGCGCGGACCGGCAGGTCGCGGGCGAGGTCGAAGACCTGCGACCCGGCCTCGGCGAGGGCCGCCACGAGCTCCTCCTCGGAGGCCACCGAGGCGGTGTGCAGCGGGAGTTCGGGGTTCTCCAGGAGCAGCTGGTGCGGCTGTCCGTCGGTGGTCGGGTAGACGGTGCGGAGCACCTCGTGGCGCTCCAGCACGTCCGCCAGGGCCGCCTGGAGGGCGGCGGCGTCGACCGGGCCGGTCAGCCGGAGGGCGCACGGGGTGTTGTAGAGCGCGCTCGGGCCCTCGAACTGGTCGATGAACCAGAGGCGTTGCTGCGCGGGGGAGAGCGGGACGCGGTCGGGGCGCTCGGCCGGCCGCAGGGCCGGACGGGCGGCGCCCGGGGCGGGCAGCGCCTCGGCGAGCGCGGCCACGCTGGGGGCGTCGAACAGCGTGCGGACGGGCAGTTCGGTGCCGAGCGCGGTGCGGATGCGGCCGACCAGCTTGGTGGCGAGCAGCGAGTGGCCGCCCAGGTCGAAGAAGCTGTCGTCGATCCCGATCCGCTCCAACCCGAGGACGTCGGCGAAGAGTTCGCACAGGGCGCGCTCGGTGTCGGTGCGCGGCCCTCGGCCCTCGGCGCCGCCGGTCCAGTCGGGGGCGGGCAGGGCGCGGCGGTCCACCTTGCCGTTGGCCGTCACCGGGAGGGCGTCGAGGACGACCACGGCGGCCGGGAGCATGTAGCCGGGCAGGCTGTCGGCGACGGCGGCGCGCAGCTCGGCGGGAGTGCCGTCGCCGGTGGCGTACACCACCAGGCGCTTGTCGCCGGGCCGGTCCTCGCGGACCACGGCGAAGGCCTGGCCGACGCCCGGGAGGGCGGTGAACGCGCCCTCCACCTCGCCGAGTTCGATCCGGAAGCCGCGGATCTTGACCTGGTCGTCGGCCCGGCCGAGGAACTCCAGCACCCCGTCGGCGGTCCAGCGGACCAGGTCGCCGGTGCGGTACATCCGGGCGCCGGGCTCGCCGAACGGGCAGGCGACGAAGCGCTCGGAGGTCAGGCCGGGGCGGCCGACGTAGCCGCGGGCCAGGCCGGCCCCGGCGATGTACAGCTCGCCGGCCACGCCGGCCGGGACGGGCTGGAGCGCGGTGTCCAGCACGTACAGCCCGGTGTTGTTCAGCGGGCGCCCGATCGGCACCACGGCGGGGACGGGCCCGCCCGGGGCCATGGTGAAGGTGGTCTTGATGGCGGTGGTCTCGGTGGGGGCGTACACCGCGACCACGGAGGTGTCCGGGCAGGCCCGGTGGAGCCGGCGGACGGACTCCGGCGGGACGACGTCGCCGCCGGTCCACACCTGGCGGACGTTGCGGAAGGCGGCCGGGTCCTCGTCGGCCATCAGCCGCAGCAGGCCGGACGGGGCCTGGACCAGGGTCACCTCGTGGGTGGTGATGGTCTCGGCGAGGCGGCGGATGTCCAGCTCGCCGGGCTCGGCGAGCACGATTGCCCCGCCGGTGACCAGCGGCGCCCAGATCTCGGTGGTGGAGGCGTCGAAGGCGGTGGGCGAGTGCAGCAGCACCCGCTCGTGGTGGCCGGCCCGGAAGTGCGGGTTGCCGAGCAGGTCCACCACGTTGCGGTGGGTGACGGCGACGCCCTTGGGCACCCCGGTCGAGCCCGAGGTGTACATCACGTAGACCAGCTGGCCGGGCAGGACGGGCACGGCCGGGTCGCCCGCCGCGGGGGCCCCGGCGAGCAGCGCGTCGGTGACCTCGATGGTGGCGAAGCCCTCGGTGGCGAGCACCGGGTGGCCCTGGTGGGCGGGGTCGACGAGCAGCAGGGCGGTGCGGGTGTCGGCGAGGATGTGCTGGAGCCGGTCCAGCGGGTAGCGGTCGTCCAGCGGGACGTAGGTGCCGCCCGCCTTGGCGATCGCGAGGACGGCGGTGAGCAGTCCGGCGGAGCGCTCCATCAGCACCGCGACCGGCTGCTCGGTGGTCAGGCCGCGCTCCAGCAGCAGGGCGGCGAGCCGGTTGGCGCGGTCGTTCAGCTCGGCGTAGTCGAGCCGCTCGGTGCCGGAGACCAGGGCGAGGGCCCCGGGGGTGGCGGCGGCCTGGGCCTCGAACAGCCGGGGCAGGCTCTGCTCGGCGACCGGCGCGGCCGGCCCGTTCCAGCCGGTGAGCAGCTGCTCGCGCTCGGCCGGGGCGAGGATCTCGATGCCGCCGATCGGCGCGTCCGGGGCGGCCACGGCGGCGCGCAGGACGCGCACCAGCCGCTCGGCGAGGGAGACGGCGGTGGCGTGGTCGAAGAGGTCGGCCGCGTAGTCGACGGCGGCGCGCACGCCCAGGCAGGTGCCGTCGGCCGCGAGCCGCTCGACGAAGTTGAAGTTGAGGTCGAACTGGGCCTGCGCCTCGCCGACCTCGACCGGGGTGCCCGTCGCGGTGCCGAAGGCGAGGTCGCCGGCCTGCTCCGCGTTGAGCGTGACGACGGTCTGGAAGAGCGGGTGGCGGGCGGGGGTGCGGGTGGGGTTGAGGTGCTCGACCAGGCGCTCGAAGGGGATGTCCTGGTGGTCGTAGGCGTCCAGGTTCGCGCGCCGGACGCGGTCGAGCAGCTCGCGGAAGGTCGGGTCGCCGCTGGTGTCGGTGCGCAGCAGCAGGGTGTTGACGAAGAAGCCGACCAGGTCGTCCAGGGCCTCGTCGGTGCGGCCGGCCACGGGGGTGCCGAGCGGGAGGTCGGTGCCGGCGCCGAGGCGGGTGTAGAGGGTGGCGACCGCGGCCTGCAGCGCCATGAACAGGCTGGCGTGCCGGCCGGAGGCCAACTCGGTGAGCGCGCCGTGCAGTTCGGCGTCCAGCTCGAAGTCGGCGGCGCCGCCGCGGCGGCTCGGCCGGGCCGGGCGCGGCCGGTCGTAGGGGAGCGCCAGCTCCTCCGGCAGGTCGGACAACTCCTGCCGCCAGTGGGCGAGTTGCAGGGAGACGACGCTCTCCGGGTCGTCCTCCTCGCCGAGCAGCTCGCGCTGCCAGAGGGTGTAGTCGGCGTACTGCACCGGCAGCGGCTCCCACCGCGGCTCGGTGCCGGTGGTCCGGGCCCGGTACGCCTCGGCGAGGTCGCGGAAGAGCGGGGCGACCGACCAGCCGTCGCTGGCGATGTGGTGGGTGAGCAGCAGCAGGACGTGCTCGTCCGGCGCGGGCAGCGCGTACAGCCAGGCCCGCACGGGCAGGTCGGCGGCGAGGTCGAAGACCTGCCCGGCCGCCTCGTGCAGCAGCGCGGGCAGCTCGGCCTCGTCGGCCACCGGCACCCGGTGCAGGGTCGGGCGCCCCTCGGTGAGGATGTGCTGGTGGGGCTGGCCGTCGGTGGTGGGGAAGACGGTGCGCAGCACCTCGTGCCGGTCCACCACGTCCCCGAGCGCGCCTTCGAGGGCGGCGGCGTCGAGCCGGCCGGTCAGCCGGAGGGCGAACGGAGTGTTGTAGAGGGCGCTCGGTCCCTCGAACTGTTCGATGAACCAGAGCCGCTGCTGGGCGAACGACAACGGGATCAAGGTCTGCCTCCGACTGGCGACGTACGGCTGCTGTGGCTGGTGGGGCTGCGGTGCCCGGTGGTGCGGAGCGGTCGTGCGGCGGGGGCGGGCCGCGCCGGTGGCGCGGCCCGCGTCCTGCCGCGGGTCAGGCCTGGCCGCTCGGGCGGCGCATCGGCCGCAGGGCCGGGCGGGCCTTCTTCGGCGCGGGCGCCGCCTCGCCCCCGGGCAGGACGGCGGCGAGGGCGGCGACCGTTGGCGCGTCGAACAGCGTGCGGATCGGCAGTTCCGCGCCGAGGGTGGCGCGGATCCGGCTGACCAGCCGGGTGGCGAGCAGGGAGTGGCCGCCGAGGTCGAAGAACCGGTCGTCGATGCTGACCGTCTCCACGCCCAGCACCTCGGCGAACAGGGCGCACAGCTCCCGCTCGCGCTCGGTGCGCGGGGCGCGGCCCTCGGCCGCCCCGGCGTACTCGGGCGCGGGCAGGGCCCTGCGGTCGACCTTGCCGTTGGCCGTGACCGGCAGGCTGTCCAGGACGACCACGGCGGCCGGGAGCATGTAGGCGGCGAGGCGGTCCGCGACGAAGGCGCGCAGCTCGCCGTCGGTGGCCTTGCCGGTGGCGTACACCACCAGGCGCTTGTCGCCCGGCTGGTCCTCGCGGACCACCGCGAGCGCCTGGCCGACGCCCTCGTGGGCGGTGAACGCCGCCTCCACCTCGCCGAGTTCGATCCGGAAGCCGCGGATCTTGACCTGGTCGTCGGCCCGGCCGAGGAACTCCAGGACGCCGTCCGCCGTCCAGCGGGCGAGGTCCCCGGTGCGGTACATCCGGCCGCCGTCCCCGTCGAAGGGACAGGCGACGAAGCGCTCGGCACTGAGCGCCGGGCGGCCGACGTAGCCGCGGGCCAGGCCGGCCCCGGCGATGTACAGCTCGCCCGCCACTCCGGCCGGGACGGGCTGGAGCGCGGCGTCCAGCACGTACAGCCGGGTGTTGGCCAGCGGGCGCCCGATCGGCACCACGTTCGGCACCGCCGCGGCGTCCGGCATCGGGTACTGGGTGGCGCACAGGGTGGTCTCGGTCGGCCCGTACAGGGCCCGCACCGCGATGCCGGGGACGGCCTCCAGCACCCGGCGCACGGCCGGGGCGGAGACCACGTCGCCGCCGGTCAGCACCTCGCGCACACCGGCGAAGATGCCCGGGTCCTCCTCCGCGATGACCCGGAACAGACCGGCGGTGACGTGGACGTGGGTGAGCGCGTGCTCGCGGACCAGCCCGCGGATGGCGGCCGCGTCCAGGTCGCCCCGCGGCGCGACGACCACCTGGCCGCCGGAGAGCAGCGGCACCCAGATCTCGTAGGTCGAGGCGTCGAAGGCGTGCGGCGCGTGGAACAGCACCCGCAGGCCCTCGTCGTGCCGCCAGCACGGGTCGGTGGCGAGCTGCACCACGTCCCGGTGGCTGATCGCGATGCCCTTGGGCTCCCCGGTGGAGCCGGAGGTGAACATCACGTACGCGAGCTGCTCCGGGTGGGGCGCGGCCCGGTGGGCGCGCCGCTCGCGCGGACCGTCGAACCAGCCCTCGGTGAGCGGCAGGACGGGGCAGGGGGCGTCGGCGGCCAGCGGGTGGTCGCGGTGCGCCGGGTCGACCAGGACGAGCGCGGCGGCCGTCTCGGCGGTGATCCGCCGCAGCCGCTCGGCCGGGTGCCGGTCGTCCAGCGGGACGTAGGTGCCGCCCGCCTTGGCCACCGCGAGGATCGCGGTCAGCAGGTCGGCGGAGCGGTCCATCAGCAGGACCACCGGCGTCTCGGCGCCGACCCCGGCGCGGGCCAGGTGGGCCGCCAGGTGCTCGGCCCGGGAGTCCAGTTCGGCGTAGCTCAGCCGCTCGGTGCCGAAGACCACGGCCGGCGCGTCGGGAGTGGCGGCGGCCCGCGCCTCGAACAGCTCCGGCAGGGTCGCGTCCGGGACGGGAGCGGCGGTGTCGTTCCAGCCGGTGAGCAGCTGCTCGCGCTCGGCCGGGGCGAGGATCCCGATGCCGCCGATCGGCGCGTCCGGGGCGGCCGCGGCGGCGCGCAGGACGCGCAGCAGCCGCTCGCCGAGGGCGGTGGCGGTGGCGTGGTCGAAGAGGTCGACCGCGTACTCGACCGCCACCGTCAGGCCCGCCTGCGGGCCTTGCTCGGTGAAGCGGAAGGACAGGTCGAACTTGGCGACGTCCAGCTCGAAGGGGTGCTCCGCGCAGCCCAGGCCGCCGAACTCGGCCGGCACCGTGACCCGGCTCTCCAGCGCCACCAGGGTCTGGAAGAGCGGGTGGCGGGCGGGGGTGCGGGTGGGGTTGAGGTGCTCGACCAGGCGCTCGAAGGGGATGTCCTGGTGGTCGTAGGCGTCCAGGTCGGCGCGCCGGACCCGGTCGAGCAGCTCGCGGAAGGTCGGGTCGCCGCTGGTGTCGGTGCGCAGCAGCAGGGTGTTGACGAAGAAGCCGACCAGGTCGTCCAGGGCCTCGTCGGTGCGGCCGGCCACGGGGGTGCCGAGTGGCAGGTCGGTGCCGGCGCCGAGGCGGGTGTAGAGGGTGGCGACCGCGGCCTGCAGCGCCATGAACAGGCTGGCGTTCTGCGCCGCCGCCAACTCGCCGAGAGCGCCGTTCAGTTCGGCGTCGACGGTGACCTCCACCAGGCCGCCCCGGTGCCCCGGCACGGCCGGGCGCGGACGGTCGTAGGGGAGCGCCAGCTCCTCCGGGGCGTCGGCCAGGGCCTGCTGCCAGTAGGCGAGTTGGTCGGTCAGCAGGGCGCTGGGCCGCTCGTCGGTGCCGAGCAGCTCGCGCTGCCAGAGGGTGTAGTCGGCGTACTGCACCGGCAGCGGCGCGCGGGTGGGCGCGGCGCCGGCGGTCCGGGCCTGGTAGGCCTCGGCGAGGTCGCGGAAGAGCGGCCCGACCGACCAGCCGTCGCTGGCGATGTGGTGCATCAGCACCAGCAGGACGTGCTCGTCGTTCGGCAGCGACAGCAGGGTGGCGCGCACCGGCAGGTCGTGGGCGAGGTCGAAGACCTCCTCGCCGGCCGCGACCAGGGCCGCCCGCAGCTGCTTCTCGTCGGCCACCGGCACCTGGCGCAGCGACAACTCGGCCGCCTCGACGACCTGTTGGTGCGGCTGGCCGTCGACGGTCGGGAAGACGGTGCGCAGCACCTCGTGCCGCTCCACCACGTCCCGGACGGCCTGCTCCAGGGCGGGCAGGTCGACGGCGCCGGTGAGTCGGACCGCGACGGGGGTGTTGTAGAGCGCGCTGGGGCCCTCGAACTGCTCGATGAACCACAGGCGTTGCTGGGCGGAGGAGAGCGGCACGCGCTCCGGACGCTCGGCCGGCCGCAGGGCCGGGCGGGCCGCCGCGGAGTCGGGCAGGGCGGCGGCCAGCAGGGCCACCGTCGGGTTGTCGAAGAGCGTGCGGATCGGCAGCTCGGCGCCGAGGCCGGCGCGGATGCGGCTGACCAGCTTGGTGGCGAGCAGCGAGTGGCCGCCGCGGTCGAAGAAGTTGTCGTCGATGCTGATCCGGGCCAGCCCGAGGACCTCGGCGAACAGCGCGCACAGGGCCTGCTCGGTGGCGTTGCGCGGCTCGCGCCCGCCGTCGGCGCCGTTGTAGTCGGGCGCGGGCAGGGCCTTGCGGTCCACCTTGCCGTTGGGGTTCACCGGCAGTTCGTCGAGGACGACGATCGCGGCGGGCAGCATGTAGCCGGGCAGCCGCTCGGTGACGAAGTCGCGCAGCGCGTCGGCCCGCACCTCGCCGGTGACGTACGCGACCAGGCGCTTGTCGCCCGGCTGGTCCTGGCGGACCGCCACGCAGACCTGGCCGACCGCCGGGTGGGCGGTGAACGCCGCCTCCACCTCGCCGAGTTCGATCCGGAAGCCGCGCAGCTTGACCTGGTCGTCCGCTCGACCGACGAACTCCAGTTCGCCCGTGGGCGTCCAGCGCACCACGTCGCCGGTGCGGTACATCCGGCCGCCGGGCTCGCCGAACGGGCAGGCCACGAAGCGCTCGGAGGTCAGGCCGGGGCGGCGGACGTAGCCGCGGGCCAGGCCGGAGCCGCCGATGTACAGCTCGCCGGGCACGCCGACCGGCACCGGGCGCAGCCCGGCGTCCAGCACGTACAGCCGGTTGTTGGGCAGCGGTCGGCCGATCGGCACGACGGCCGGCACCTCGGCGGCCGAGGTCATCGGGAAGTGCGTGGCGAAGGTGGTCGTCTCGGTCGGCCCGTAGACGTTGATCAGCCGCAGCCCGGGGCAGCTGTCCAGCACCCGCCGCATGGCGACCGGCGAGGCGATGTCGCCGCCCGTCCACACCTCGTGCAGCCCGGTGAAGGTCTCCGGGGCCTCGGCGGCCAGCACGTTGAAGAGGCCGACGCTGATCCAGGCGGAGGTGGTCCGCTCGTGGCCGATCACCGCCGCCAGCTCGGCGATGCCGAGCCGGCCGGCCGGGGCGATCACCAGCTGGCCGCCGGAGAGCAGCGGGGTCCAGATCTCGTAGGTGGAGGCGTCGAAGGCGGAGGGCGCGTGCACCGGCAGCCGCTCGTGGCCGCCGCCGGTGAACTGGCCGCCGAGCGCGAGGTCCACCACACCGCGGTGGGTGATGGCGATGCCCTTGGGCACGCCGGTCGAGCCGGAGGTGTGCATCACGTACACCAACTGGTCGGCGCGCTGCGGCAGTCCGAGGTTCTCGGGGTGCTCCTCGGCGTGCGGGTCGAGCACCGTCAGTCCGGCCAGCGCGGGGTGCTCGCGGTGGGCGGCGTCGGCCAGCACCAGGGCGGCCCCGGCGTCGTCGAGGACGGTCCGCAGCCGGTCGGCGGGCTGGGCGTCGTCCAGCGGGACGTACAGGCCGCCGGCCTTGAGCACGGCCAGGATCGCCACCACCTGGGCGGCCGAGCGGTCGATCATCAGCGCGACCGGCGTCTCCCGGACCACCCCGGCCTCGACCAGCCGCAGCGCCAGGCCGTTGGCCCGGGCGTTGAGCTGGGCGTAGGTCAGCTCGGCGTCGTCCGCGGTGAGCGCGAGCGCGTCCGGGGTCGCGGCGGCCCGTGCCTCGAACAGCTCGGGCAGCGAGCCCTCCGGCAGCGGGGTGCTGGTGCCGCTCCACTCGGTGACCAGCTCGGCGCGCTCGGCCGCGGTCAACACCTCGACGGTGCCCACGAGTTCGGCCGGGTCGGCGACGATCCGGTCGAGCAGGGCGAGGAAGCGGTCCAGCAGCGCGCGGGCCTCCCCGGCGGTGAAGGCGTCCGGCTGGTGGTCCAGCCGCAGCTGGAGGCCGTCGCCGGGGGTGAGGGCCAGCACCAGCGGGTAGTGGGCGCTGTCGACGTCCTCGACCAGGGTGACGCGGGTGGCGCCGCTCGGGTCGGCGTCGTCCAGCGCGGACGGGTCCGGGTAGTTGCCGTACACCGTGACGGTGTCGAACAGGCTTCCCATGCCGGCGAGTTGCTGGATCTCGGTGAGGCTGAGGTGCTGGTGGTCCAGCAGCGCGGACTGCTCGTGCTGGAGGCGCAGCAGCAGCTGGCCCCAGCTCTCCGCCTGGTCCAGGCGCACCCGCACCGGCACGGTGTTGATGAGCAGGCCCATCATCCGCTCCACGCCCGGCAGGTCGTGCGGACGGCCGGAGACGGTGGTGCCGAACAGCACGTCCTCGCGCCCGGTGAGCCGGGCCAGCAGCACGCCCCAGGCCGCCTGGACCAGGGTGTTGAGGGTGACGCCGTAGCGGCGGGCGGTGCGGGCGAGGGCCTCGGTGGCCTCCGGGGAGAGCCCGGTGTGCAGGCGCAGCGGCAGCTGCGGGACGGCCGCCGAGCGGCCGGGGGCGAGCAGGGTGGGCTCGTCGGCGCCGGCCAGGGCGTGGGCCCAGGCGGCGCGGGCGGTGTCGCCGTCGCGCCGGGTGATCCAGCGCAGGTACTCGCGGTACGGGGCGGCCGGGGCCATCGGCTGCTCGAAGTACAGCGCCCACAGCTCCTCGGCGAACAGCGGGGTCGACCAGCCGTCCAGCAGGATGTGGTGCGCGGAGGCGATCAGCTGGTGGCGCCCGGGGGCGAGCCGGAGCAGGGTGTAGCGCAGCAGCGGCGGGCGGTCGAGGTCGAAGCGGCGGCCGTACTCGGCGGCGGCGATCCGCCCGGCCTCCGCCTCCGGGTCGGCGTGGCCGCTCAGGTCCACGACGGTGAAGGGCAGTTCGACGCCGTCCGGGACGACCTGCACCGGCGGGCCGTCGTGCCGCTGGTGGAAGGCGGCCCGGAGGTTGGGCTGGCGCACCAGCAGCGCCTCGGCGGCGGCGCGCAGCCGGTCGGCGTCCACCGGGCCGTCGAGGTCGAAGGTGACGACCGAGGTGTAGACGTCCGCGCCGTCGGCGTCGTACGCCGAGTGGAAGGCCATGCCCTGCTGGAGCGGCGAGGTCGGCCAGACGTCGACCAGGCGGGCGGGGGCGTGGTGGGCGGCGAGCCCGTCCAGCTCGTCCTGGGTGACGGCGACCAGCGGGAAGTCGGAGGGGGTGTGCCCGCCGGCGTCCGGCCGCTCGGCGTGCTCGGCGAGCGCGCCCAGCGCGGCGAACCAGGCCTCGGCGAAGGCCTGCACCCGCTCCTCGGAGAGCAGCCCGGTGGCGTAGGACCACTGGGCGACCAGCAGCGGGCCCTGCGGGGTGTCCACGGTGGTGGCGTCCAGGCCGAGCACCCGGCCGAGGGCGAGGCCGGTCGCGGCGCCCTCGGACATCGCCTCGGTGCCGGCGAGCACGTCCTCGGCGGTGACGCCCTCGGGTGCGAAGCGGCCCAGGTAGTTGAACTCGATCTGCGGGTCGGCGTGCCCGGCCAGCGCGGCGGCGGTGTCCGGGTTGAGGTGGCGCAGCAGGCCGAAGCCGATGCCGTTGTCGGGGACGGCGCGCAGCTGCTCCTTCACCCGGCCGAGGGCCCGGCCGAGTGCGGGGCCGGCCGCGGTGACCTCGGACCAGGGCAGCGCCCCGGGGGCGAGCCGGACGGGGTAGACGGAGGTGAACCAGCCGGCGGTGCGGTGCAGGTCGACGCCGTCGACGACCTCCTCGCGGCCGTGGCCCTCCACGGTGACGAGCACGGCGCCGTCGGGCCCGGTGGTCTCCTGGCCGCGCCAGTGGCCGAGGGCCAGGGCCAGCCCGGTCAGCAGCACGTCGTTGACCTGGGCGTGGTAGGCGGCGGTGACCTTGGTGAGCAGCGCCCGGGTGGTCGCGGCGGGCAGCACGAGCCGCAGCAGGCCCTCGGTGGCGTAGGTGTCCTGGGCCGGGTCCAGCGGGCGGTCGCCGAGCAGCGGGTCCGGGGTGGCCAACGCGGCCTGCCAGAGCGGGAGTTCGGCGGCCCGGCGGTCGGTGTTGGCCTCGGTGGTGAGGCGCTGGGCCCAGCGGCGGAAGGAGGTGGGCACCGGGGCGAGCTCGACGGCGCGGTCCTCGCGGAGCGCGGCGAGCGCGCCGAGCAGGTCCTCCTCGACGATGCGCCAGGTGACGCCGTCCACCACCAGGTGGTGGATCACCAGCAGCAGCTGCGAGGGCTGCTCCGGGCCGGCGTCGAAGCGCACGGCCTGGACCATCCGGCCGTCCTCGGGCGACAGGCGCCCGCGGGCGGCCTCGGTCTCGGCGCGCAGCGCGTCCGCGTCGGCCCGGCCCTCGACCCGGCGCAGCACGGCGTCGGCGGGGACGGCGCCGGGCTCGGGCACGTGCAGCGTCCAGGGGCGCTCGGCGAGCGGGGAGGTGCGGGCGCGGAACAGGTCGTGGTGGTCGAGCAGGGCCTGGACGGCGGTGGTCAGGTGCTCCCGCGTGGTGCCGGCGGGCAGGGTGAGCAGGGTGGACTGGTAGAAGCTCTCCACCGCGCCGTGCTGGGCGGCCAGCCAGTGCACGATGGGCGTCGGCGGCACCTCGCCGAGGCCGGACCCGGCGGGCTCGACGACGACCGGCCCCTCCAACGGACGGGCGATCAGCGCCAGCTTCTCGACGGTCGGGGCGAGGAACACCTCGCGCGGGGTGAGCTGGAGGCCCGCGTGCCGGGCCCGGGAGACCAGCTGGATGGCCACGATGGAGTCGCCGCCGAGCTCGAAGAAGGAGTCCGTGACGCCCACCCGGGGCAGGCCCAGCACCTCGCCGAACAGCCGGACCAGGGTGTGCTCCAGCTCGCCGGCGGGGGCGCGGCCGTCCTCCTCGCCGGCGCCGAACACCGGCGCGGGCAGGGCGCGCTTGTCCACCTTGCCGTTGGGCGTGAGCGGCAGCCGGTCGAGCACCACGACGACGGGCACCATGTGGTCGGGCAGCCGCTCGGCGCAGTACGCCCGCAGCTCGGCCGGGTCGGCGGCGCCGACGGTGTAGCCGACCAGGCGGCGCTCGCCCGGGCGGTCCTCGCGGACCAGCACCACGGCCTGGCGCACCTCGGGGTGGGCGGAGAGGGTCTGCTCGATCTCGCCGAGCTCCACCCGGAAGCCGCGGATCTTCACCTGGTCGTCGGCCCGGCCGAGGAAGTCCAGCTGGCCGTCCGGGCGGTAGCTGCCGAGGTCCCCGGTGCGGTACATCCGGTCGCCGGGCTCGCCGTACGGGTCGGCCACGAAGCGCTCGGCGGTCAGGCCCGGGCGGTTCAGGTAGCCGCGGGCCAGGTGCGGGCCGGCCAGGTACAGCTCGCCGACGGTGCCCGGCTCGACCTGGCGCAGCTGCTCGTCCAGCACGTGGATGCGCACGTCCTGGCAGGGCCGGCCGATCGGGGGCAGCTCCTCGCCGGTGAGCGGCTCGCTCATGCTGACGATGACGGTGGCCTCGGTCGGCCCGTAGCTGTTGAGCATCAGCCGGCCGCGGCCGCAGCGGGCGGCCAGCTCGCGGGAGACCGCCTCGCCGCCGCCGATCAGGGTGCGCAGCGAGGGCATCGGCAGGTCGGGCAGGGTGGAGATCATCGCGGTGGCGACGTCGGCGTGGGTGACGCCGAACCGGTCGATCAGGGCGGCCAGCGGCTCGCCGACCAGCTGGCTCTGCTCGCGCGGCAGCACCAGGGCGGCGCCGGTGGTGAGCGCCACGGACAGGTCGGAGACCGAGACGTCGAAGCTGAGCGAGGAGGCCTGGAGCACCCGGCTGCCGGGGCCGACCCCGGTGGCGGCGACCTGGGTGCCGACCATGCTGGGCAGCCCGGTGTGGGTGACGGCCACGCCCTTGGGCACGCCGGTGGAGCCGGAGGTGTAGATGACGTACGCGGTGTTCGGCGCGCTCACCGGCCGCACCCGCTCGGCGGCGGTGAACCGGTCCCCGGAGCGCGCGGCCAGGTCGGCGAGGTGCTCGGCGGAGTCGATCAGCAGCCGGGGGGCGCCGGTCTCCGGCAGCTGGCCGGCGGCCCCGGCGGTGGTGAGCACCAGGGCGGCGCGGGAGTCGCTCAGCATGTGGCGCAGCCGCTCGGCCGGGTAGGCCGGGTCGGCGGGCAGCCAGGCGGCGCCGGTCTTGGCGACGGCGAGGATCGCGGCGATCGCCTCGGGGGACTTCGGCAGGGCCAGCGCGACGACGTCCTCGGTGCCCAGGCCGCGGGCGGCCAGCACCCGGGCCAGCCGGTTGGCGCGGGCGTCCAGCTCGGCATACGTGAGGGTGGTGCCCTCGGCGTACAGGGCGGGGGCGTCCGGGGTGCGGGCGACCTGGGCGTCGACCAGCTCGGTGAGGGTCGGGCGGGTGTCGGGGCGGGCCAGCCGGGCGGCCAGCGCGGCGGGGGTGGGGGCGTCCGCCAGGACGGACGGTTCCAGGCGGACGCCGAACTCCTCGTGGACGCGGGCCAGCAGCCGCTCGGCGGCGGGCCGGTCGCCGCCCAGGTCGTAGAAGCCCGCCGCGGGGTCGACCGACTCCCGGCCGAGCACCTCCGCGAACAGTCGGCACAGGACCTCGGCCGCTTCCGGCCGCTGCTCGGATCTGTGCGTCTGCTGGACCCCGGACATGTGACTCTCTCCCTCGTGCGGCTGGCTCCCGCGGTGGCGGGAGCGGCGAGCTGGGTTGACCCCGGGGCGGTCGGCCCGGGGGTCGGCGGAGCGATGTTGCGGTCGTCTTGCGGTGCTGCGGTGTGCTTCGTGTGACGTCCGTGCGGCACACGGGTGCGGTGCGGCGGTGCGGAGGGTGGTGGCGCGCCGGTGCTGTTCGATGCACGCGCGTAGACGTCGGACACGGGACCGCGCCGGCGGCGTGACGGTGCGGCCGCGCGGCGGTGACGGGGTGCTGCGGTGGTGTGGTGAGGCGGTGTCGGCGGGTTCCGGCGGTGCGGTGCGCCGACGACCGGGCGAGCGGCCTGGTGAGGGGCGGCTCGGGTGCGGGGCGGTGCCGGGTGAGCGGCGGTCTGCCCCGGGTGCGTTGCCGAGGTGGTGCGCTGTCAGGTGGTGCCCTGCCGGGTGCTGATGTGCCGGGTGCTGCGCCGCCGAGGTGGTGCGACCGGGTGAGCGGCCGTTCGGCGCGGATCCCCGTCCGGCGGCCGCGCGGTGCTCAGCGGTCCGACGGTCGGTGGGCGGTGGCCGGGGTCAGTGCTCGGACAGGTGCGCGATGAGGCTCTTCGGCCGCAGGTCCTGCCAGTTCTGCTCGACGTAGTCGAGGCAGTCCTGTCGTCCGGCGGCACCGAACACCTGCTGCCAACCGGCGGGCACCGGGCTGAAGGCCGGCCACAGCGAGTGCTGGCCCTCGTCGTTCGTCAGGACGAGGTAGCTGGCCTCGGCATCCTCGAACGGGTTCGCCATCGTCGGTTCCTCTCTGTTCGTAGCCGTGCAGAGCAGTGCGAGAAGGGGAGGAGCAGGGTGGTCGGACGTGACCGGATGTGATCAAACGGAGCCGCGGCTCACGGACCCCAGCCGGAGTCCTCGCTGGGGGCGTCGTGGGCGGTGACGGAGACCGTGGACAGGTGCGGCTGGGCGTGGAGCTGGAGGCCGACCACGGCGGCCAGCAGGACGGCGAGCATCCCGAGCATCTTGTGGACGCGGACGGCAAGGCTTGGCATCGCGAATTCCTCTTCCTGAGGAGGGCGGTCTGCCCTCTTCGCTCTGAAATGCATCCTGCCGAAGCCCCAAACGTGCTTGGAAGCTCTCACTGTGATCGTGAACACGCAATGCGGGAACCGGAAGCCCGGTCAGATCGTGCCAAAAACAGACAGACATGATCCAAGTCGTACCTGGGTCTGTCAGATCAGTGGTGGGAACTCCGTGGGCGCGTGGGACATCGCGGAGGACATCGCGGGGCGGAAGCGGGTACTCCGGCCCGCCGCAGCGAGCCCCGGCGCAACTCCTCCCGGACGGCGGGCCAGTCCTCGACCCACGGCCGGCCCGTCCCGGTCGGCGACTCCAGGGCGAGCGTCGCCAGGTAGGCGCGCTTGAGCGCCGCCCGTTCGTCCTGCACCCGCCCCGCGGACTGCTCGATCCGGCGCAGCCGGGCGTGCAGCCGCTCCAGCGCGCCCCCGCCGGTCAGCAGCCGCCGCGCCTCCGGGCCGAAGCGGAAACCGGGGGCCAGCAGCGGCCAGGCCGACCGCCACACCCGGAACACCTCGCGGTGGCTCGGCCCCCACTCCCGCTCGGCCTGGGCCAGCCGCTCCAGCGCCGCCGCCTCGGTCGGCGCCGTACAGGTCTCGCGCAGCGCCCGTGAGAGCGCGGCCCAGTCCTCGCCGGGCGCGTGCCGCAGCGCCGCGTGCAGCAGGTGCGCCACCGAACCGTGCACCACCGTGCGCGGCCACTGCTCGGCCGCCGCCTCCGCCAGCACCGCGCCGGTGCCGCCCACCAGCACCCAGACCTCCCGCACCCCGCGCTCGGCGAGCCCCGCCAGCACCTGCGGCCACTGCTCACCGTCCGCGGCCGGCCACAGGCCCAGCACCTCGCGCCGGCCCTCGGTGGAGACCCCGAGCGCCAGGTGCACCAGCGGCCCGCCCGAGCGGCCGCTGCGCACCGAGTCGACGAAGACCACCGGGTAGACCGGATCGAGCCGCCGCCCGCGCCGCTCGGCGAGCTCGTCCAGCACCTGGTCGGTGATGGCCGAGACGGTCTCCCGGCTCAGCTCCACGCCGTACACCTCGGCCAGGTGCGCCACCAGCTCGCCCGAACTGAGGCCGCGCGCGGTCAGCGAGATCACCAGCCGGTCGAGCCCGGGCA
This sequence comes from Kitasatospora sp. NPDC001225, assembly GCF_053597855.1. Lineage (NCBI taxonomy): Bacteria > Bacillati > Actinomycetota > Actinomycetes > Kitasatosporales > Streptomycetaceae > Kitasatospora > Kitasatospora sp. NPDC001225. Next base: position 107,931 of record NZ_JBSFJC010000003.1, on the reverse strand, counting down.
GCCGCCGGGCGCGGGGGAGGACGGCCTTGGGGGTGAAGCTGCCCTCGCGGTCCCGGGGCACCCGCACCTCGACCGGGCCGATCTCGGTGAGCAGCCGTCTGGCCCGGGCGCCGTTGCGGCCGTTGCCGCCGGGACCGGAGCCGTTGCCGGTGCCGCTGCCGTTGCCGCTGCCGGAGCCGCGCAGGTGCTCCTGGAGTTCGAGCTCCAGGGCGCCCTCGATCAGCTGCTTGGCGAAGGCCTGGAGAATCCCGCCGTCGCCCAGCAGCCGGACCGCGCCGGAGCCGACCTGCGCGGCGGCGGCCTCCGCCAACTGCCGCACCAGGCGCTGGTCCACCAGGCCGGCGAGGGCGGCGGGCGGTGCCGCCGGGTCGGAATCAGCTCGCAACTGGGGGTGCCTTCCGTCTGTAGGCCGTTCCGTGCACCGACCGCCCGCTCCGGACGTCCCGTCGGAACGCCAGGTGCGATGCGCCGGCAATCCCCCGGTCACCGCTGCCGGGTACGGTCACGACCGCGACCCCGGCTCCCCGTTTGCGTGCACGCCCGACTACCGTCAGCCGATGATTTCCGCGCCCTTTGGGCGTACACTCACGGCTGTCGGAGCCCGGGGGGCGGCTTCCGAACGGCAGTCACTTCCATCTTGCCGGTTCGGATGCCTGGCGGTAGCCGGTACGGGCATTCGTGAAACCGCAATGCCGAAGCCGGAAGGATGCCCAGATGTGCCCAAGTCAGGACAACTGCGCGGAAAGGGGAACACCCCAGCTCTGCGACCGGGGCATCGAGTTCTACCGCACGGCGCTGGCCGAGGGGGAGGCGGTCGGCGAAGCCCCCGAATGCCTGCTCGCGATGGGTCTGCTGCGCCCGCTGCCCGGCTCCGGTGACCGGCTCGTCCCCGTCCCGCCCGACATCGCCGCCACCGGACTGGCGCGGCCGCTCGAACTCGCCGTACTGGCCCACCAGGAGCGGCTCGCCGCGCTGCACACCTCCTTCCACGCCGCCGAGCACACCTACCGCGACGTCATGCGGCGCGCCAAGTTGCCGATCCGGCTGCTGGCGGGCGAGGAGATCAACCCCGCGCTGGAGAAGGCCGTCGCGGCCTGCTCCGAGGAACTGCTCACCGCCCAGCCGGGCGGCGGCCGCGGCCCCGAGCAACTGGGCGACGCGCTCCCGCGCGACCTCGCCCTGGCCGGCCGCGGCGTGCGCCAACGCACCCTCTACCAGCACACCGTGCGCTCGCACGGCCCGACGCTGGCCTACATCGAGCAGGTCACCGCCCAGGGCGCCCAGGTGCGCACCCTGAACGAGGTCTTCGACCGGGTGATCATCTGCGACCGTTCCACCGCCTTCATCCCGGCCGGCGCCGACCGCCAGGCCGCCGCGATGCTCATCGAACTCCCGCCGCTGGTCGAGTACCTGCTCAAGATCTTCGAGCTGATGTGGGAGCGCGCCGAGCCCGTCACCTACCAGCAGGGCCACCACCGTCCCCGGCTGCTGACCGCCCGCACCCGGCAGAACGTGCTGCGCCTGATGGTCAACGGCTACACCGACGAGGCCATCGCCTCCCGCCTCGGCATGAGCACCCGCACCGTGTCCAGCCACATCCAGAAGGCCAGCGAACTCCTCGGCAGCCGCAGCCGCGGCCACCTCGGCTACATCATCGCCCGCCAGGGCGTCCTGGACGAACCCCTCGACGAACTCTGACCGGCCCGCGCGCCCGGCGCGTGAGCACGGTAGGGCAGTGGGCTCGGACAACGTGCCGTGCGTATCCTGACCGTCGTCTCCCGCCAGGGAGAGACGCGGCCGTCGGTACCCAGGGCCCCGGCCGCTGCCGAGTTCTCCGACGAGTACGAATGGTGATCATGGAAGCGTCCCGTCCCGACCGTTTGACCTGCCTCGCCGTGTGTGCCGGTGCGGGGGGCCTCGCGCTCGGTCTCGAACAAGCCGGGTTCGATCCGGTGTTGCTGCTCGACAACCGTCCGGTGGCCTGCGAGACGCTGCGGTCGAACCGCCCGGACTGGCACGTCCTCCGGACGGACCTCCTCGACTTCGTTCCGGAGGAGCACCAGGAGTGCTACGACGTGGACCTCCTGGCCGCCGGTCTGCCCCGGGTGAAGGCGAGCGCCGCGGTGAGGCGTGAGGACAGCGCGGAGGAGCTCCGGCTGCTCGATGCGACCGTCATGCTCCTGCACGGCGTGCAGCCCCGTGCCCTGCTCATCGAGAACCTCTCCGAGTTGGCCTCCAAGCCCGCGTACGAGTCCATCCGTTCGGAGGTCGAGACCGAACTCCGACACCTCGGGTACGAGTACGAGTGGTTCGTCGTCAACGCGAAGTGGCACGGCGTGCCTCAGGACCGCAAGCAGGGGATCCTGGTGGCGCTGAAGGAGGGCTCCATGCGTGACTTCGTGCCCCCGGCGCGGGACACCGAGCCACCGCTGACGGTGGGGGAGGCGTTGGGCGTCTCGATGGCCGCCCGCGGATGGCCGCACGCCGCGGCCTGGGCCGCACAGGCCGACGAGGTCGCCCCGACCCTGGTCGGGGGTTCCTGGAATCGCGGTGGGCCGGATCTGGGGCCGACCGGATCGAAGCGGTCCTGGGCCCGCATGCGGGTCAACGGCGGCACCGTCGCCAATGAGGTCCCCGGGCCCGAGGACCTCTGGGACCCGTCACCGGACGGCACGGACATGGTGAAGCTGACGGTCGAGCAGGCGGCGCGGCTGCAGGGCTTCCCCGAGGACTGGACCTTCGCCGGCGGCAAGACGGACCGCTACCGGCAGGTGGGCCACGCGTCACCGCCCCCGGTGGCCCGGGCCTTCGGTCTCGCGATCCGGGCCGCGCTGGGCAACCCGGCGCCGGTACCGTGCGACGGACGGTGAAGGGAGCCGTGCGGCGCTCGTGACACCGGGGCGGGACGGCACCGGCCGTGCCGTCCCGCCCTCGGCGCCCGGTGCTCAGCGGGTGAGCAGGTGCGCGAGGAACCCGATCGACGGGTCCTCCGGGGTGCCGACGAGCAGGGCCCGGTCGAGCAGGCCGTTGTTGTGCTCGCAACTGGTCTCCGGGAGCATCACGCAGGCGTGACAGGCGGCCAGATTGGTGCCACCCGCGCCGGAGACCTCGGTCTCGATGCACAGGGGGTCGGCGGAGCACCACTCGGCACGGTGGACGGCCGAGCTCACGGCCTGGGCCAGGCGGTCGATCTCGCCTTGGGCGACCAGGCCGCCGAGGCTGCCGGCCGAGTCACTGGTGGCCGTGTAGATCAGCACCCCGGCCATTTCGTCGCCCGAGTAGATCCGTTCGCGCAGCGACGCGGCCGGGTAGCCCGAGTCCAGACTCCATTCGTTGATCATCACGTGCGCGAAGGTGTGCAGCAGGGCCATGCGCGGCGTGGTGGGGGAGACCGGGACCCGGGCCGGGTCGGAGGCCCGTTCGGTGAGGACCCGCTGGTGGTGGTGCCGCATACGGGCCACCCGGTCGACGACGGCGGGCTGTTCGGCCCAGGCGTCCACCTGCTCCTCGTCGAACCGGAGGAACACCCCCTCGCCGTGGACCTCCATGGCGGGCAACCAGTCGGTGGGAGCGAGCGACAACTGCGCCTCGTGGCCCTCGGCGGAGGTCTCGGGATCGATGACCCGGGTGAAGGACTTCAGGGCGCGGACCTCGCGCAGTTTCTTCACCAGCATCGGGGTGACCAGGCCCAGCTCGGTCAGGGGCTTCTCGTCGCCGATCGGCGGCTCGCAGACGAACTGCTCGGTGTGGTGCCCGGATTCCTCCGGGTTGCCGGCACACAGACGCCGGTACTCCAGGTCGCGCAGGGCCCGGTAGCGCTGCTCCTGGTCCCGATCGGGGGTGTCCTCGGCGGAGGGGTCCTCGGCCTCCATCGCGGAGATCAGGTCCAGGACCTGCTGGGGACTCACCGGGGACGTGGACCCCTTGAAGATGTACTTCAGGTGGATCTCGATCTGGGCGAGGTCGGAACACGCGCGGAGATCGTCCCAGTGCTCGTCCAGGGCGTGCACCCGGGTGTCGCTCCACGGGGGGATGGACAGGGCCGAGCGCAGCACCGGCTGCCAGACGGAGGAGGAGCCGCGTTGGAGCGTCCGGGGCCTCCGGGAGCAGGGGATCCTGTCGGCCCCCTTCAGCCAGGGGCGATCGCCCGGACAGTCGAACCCCAGCTCCTTGAGGGCGCCGGCCCGGAAGGAGCCCTCCATGGACACCTCGGGCACGCCGCAGGAACAGGAGATCACGACGGAACGGAGCGAGGCGGTGCGTCCGGAGGACGTCAGGCTCATCCGACCGCCGCAGAAGCCGCTCTCGGCGCGCCGGCCCCGATGCAGCCACCGCCAGTACGGGAAGTCGGAGATGTGCCCGTCCTCGCAGGCGACCACGAACCGGGAGGGCACCAGCGGCTCGCCGCACTCGCCGCACTCGTTCCGTCCGGGCGGAGAGTTGAACTTCCGTACGTGGTCCAGTGCGTGGCACTCGGGGCAGTGGTGCCAGAGGGGGAAGCGGCGCACCCGGATGCCGTCGCGACTGCCGTCACCGGAAGCGGGCGGCAGACGGAAGTGCGTCACTCCCAGCACCCGGGCGAGACGGGGTTCGCGGATCACCGGGGCCTCGTCGCGCGGCCACTGGTCCGCCGCGCCGTCGATGCCCGAGACGATGAAGGACTCCTGTTCCACGGCGACCAACGAACCCACGCCGTAGGTGGTGATGGCCTGGGCCCGACGGACCGCGCCGCGCCGGGGCAGGTTGTGGGCCGGAGTCGTGGAGCCGGCGGTGCGCCGTCGACGGGACGGGGGCGGGGTCATCGGGATGCCTCCATGAACAGGGCGGACTCGGCGTCGACGTCGCGCAGGGACCACAGGGTCTCCCACGCCTCGACGTCCTCCAGGGCGTCGTCGTAGGGCTTGAGCAGCGAGGGGTTGGAACGCCCGCGCTTCGGTTCGTAGCACAGGTTGCCGTTCGCTTCGGCCTCCTCGTACCACCATCCGACGAACTCCTCGAAGGCCGCGTCGACGTGGTCGACCTCCTCCGGGGAGACGTTCGCGACCCGGTCGAGGATCAGCGGGCGGATCCGCTCCCGCAGTTCCTCGTGGAAGAGGTCGATCCGCCCCGCGTCCTCGTCCCTGCGGGCCGCCGGGATCAGGATGCGGGCCAGTGCGACGATCACCGCGTGCAGGCCACGGTCACGGGCCCGGGCCGAGAACGGCGTCACTGAGGTGGACTCGACCTCGCGGTAGAGCGCGGAGTGGAAGTGCTGGAAGTTCTCGTAGTGCGAACGGTCCCGGGAACGGCTCGAGTTGAGCATCACCGCGACCAGGCCCGGGTGGGCGCGGCCGACCCGGCTGGTGGCCTGGATGTACTCGGCGGTGGTCTGCGGCTGGCCCATGACGGCCATCAGACCGAGTCGGTCCACGTCCACGCCGACGGCGATCATGTTGGTGGCCAGCAGCACGTCCACCACGTCCGCCGTGTCACCGTCCGTCAGCCTGCGCTCGATCTGCTTCAGCCGGGCCGGGATCTCGCTGGCGTCCACCCGGCTGGTCAGCTCGGAGTAGTTCCCGACGGACCGCGGCTCGCTCCCGTCGCGTTCGGCCAGGTGCTCCAGATAGGCCACGACGTCGTCGTGGACCTGGAGTTCGGCGGCGGACAGCAGGCGGAGGCTGTTGAAGTAGCCGACCAGGGTCCAGTAGGCGTCGCGCACCTCCTGGCGCGCGTCGGTCCGCAGTGCCTGGTGGAGCAGCGTGGCGTAGGTGCGGATCAGCAGGGTGGACTGGCTCGTGCCGGGGGTGAGCAGGCCCACGTAGCGGCGCGACGCCTTCTCGTTCGCCGGGGTCTCCACGGCGAACCACGAATCGCGGGCGTCCAGTCCGGCGGGCGGGAACTGCCGTACCTCGCGGGAGAACAGGGCCCTGCCCTGGTCGGCGGCCCGGCGGATGGTCGCGGTGGAGGCGATCACCTTGGGCCGCTCGGCGAGCACGTCGACGGCGGTCTCGTACAGGCCGGTCAGGGTGCCCAGCGGTCCGGAGATCAGGTGCAGCTCGTCCTGCACGATCAACTCCGGCGGAGGGGTGGAGTCCTGACGGTCCCGGTTGAAGAGGGCGGCGGTCTGTTCCCGCCAGGGCATCGAGGCGAACTTGTCGACGGTGGCGATCACCAGGGTGGGCCGGGCCGCGTACACCGCCTGGTCGATCAGGTGCACGGGCAGCCCGTCGGAGAACGCGCAGTCCGTGCCGGGGCAGCGCACGTCCATCCGCTTGGCCTCCTCGTCCACTGCGTAGCGGTGGGCGTCCAGGGCGGTCCCGCACCACGGACAGGCGTGCAACTGGACGGGATTCTCCGTCTGGAGCACCCGGCCGGAGCGGGCGGCGGCGAGCTGCCGGGAGGCCACCTCCAGGGTGTTCGGCGTGGCGGAGCGCCCCACCCACATGCCGATGGAGATCTCCTCGTGGCCCAGTTCCCCGGGGTTCTCCAGCCGCATCCGCTCCATGGCGCAGATCAGGATGGCGGCGCGCTCGAACTGCTGGAGGGTCAGCAGGCGCAGCGTGTAGCGCATCAGGACGGTGACCCCGCCGCCGGCCGGTCCGAGCCGCTTGCGGCGCAGGAAGGTGGTCAGGGCGATCAGGCCCAGGTACGCCTCGGTCTTGCCACCACCGGTGGGGAACCACAGCAGGTCGGACACGCCCCGGTCGGGGTGCTCCGGGTCGTCCACCCCGGCCAGGCACAGCAGTACGAAGGCGATCTGGAACGGACGCCAGCGTGCCGTCGTCGGGTCGGGTTCGCCGATCCGGCCGCTCTTGACCCAGGCGGCCCGGGCCCGCTGGGTCGCCATCGCCCGGTTGGCCAGGCGGAACGCCCACATCAGGTCGGGTTTGTCGCGCAGCAGCGCGATGCCCCCCCGGATCCGTTCCAGGGCCTCGCGGCAGGCGCGGACCTGCTCGGCGGCGGCCGTCTCGTACGAGGTACCGGCGAGTTCGGCGGCTTCGTCCCGCTTCCGCTCGATCCACCGTTCGTAGCCGTCGGCCAGCCCGTCCAGCGCGGCGATCACCTCGGCGTCCCCGGCCTCGGCCAGGCCGAGCATGGTGAGGGCACTCGCGTCGATCGTCGGGTTGGAGTCGGTGAGCAGCACCTCGTGCGTGGGCACGAACTCGGTGCGCACCTCGCTCACTCCCGCCTGCACCACGTCGGTGAGACCGATCGGGGGCGGGGTCCAGTCCCATACCGCCGCGCAGCCGTGGCCGGTGGCGAAGGTGGGGGCGTGCCGGTGCAGCAGCCTGCTGCTTTCCAGCTCGGGGTCCACGGCGGACAGCGCGGTCGGACGTTCCACGAACGCACTGGACCCGTCGGCGGCACGGACCGTCAGCCCGGCCTGGAACAGGGCGAAGGCGTCCTGGAGCTCCCGCTCGCCGACCCTCTGCTCGTTCACCAGGGTGACCGTGACGGTGACCGTGCCGGTCTCCTTCGACGGGCGGCGGACGTGCACGTCCAGCCGGACCGGTCGGTCGATCGGGTAGTAGTCGCCACGACGGTCCGGGAGGGCGAGGTCGATCGTGACGTCCGCCAGGTCGAGTTCCACCCGACGCCAGTGCTCCCGCTGGTCGGAGGTGGTGCGGGCCTCGCTGCGACGCGCCGAGACCTTGCGCCCTTCGGCGTCCTCCGGCTCGTACACGGCGGCACGGGCCGAGACCACGATCTCCTGGCACACGGTGGGGTCGACCGCGAAGGTCAGACCGACACTGGACGGCCGTCGACCGCCGGAGTCGTGGTGGTCGACGGACGGGCCGGACTCGTCGAGGCCGGCCGACCTGGGCAGGGGCTCCTCGTCGAGGCCGTTCTGTTCCTCGTCGTCCTCCTCGAGACGACGGCTCGCCGCGGCGTCCGCCGGGCGCGGGTAGAGCACGCCGATGGGATAGCGGGTGATCGGGGCGTCCTGGTCCAGGACCTCGGCCCGGTCCTCGGCGGAGTCCCCGATGTCGGGGCCCAGCAGCTCCCGGCGGAGCCGGGACACCAGGTCCTCACGGACCCGGTAGTGCTCGGCGTGCCGCCCTGCGTGGATGGTCATTCCTGCTCCTCCTGGGTTCCGGTGGTGTGCCGGAACCGTCCGATTCCGCTGATGCGAGGGGCGATCCACACCCCGTGGTCGCCGAGGCCCGCGTTGGCCCCGGCGGCCGGACTGCCCGCGACCGACTCCAGGCAGTCGATGCGCAGACCGGAGATCTCCTCGGGCCAGCGGATCTCCCACGTGGAGCCGACCTTGAGGACGGAGTGCAACTGACTCCGGAAGACCTCGGAGGCGTCGCCGATCTCCCGCCCTTCGTGCAGCAGGGCGTACCGAGGGCTCTGCTCGGCGCCCATGGGGAGGGCGTCACGCAGCCGGAACGACACCGCGTCCCCCGGCCGCACCCGCTCCAGCAGGTAAGCCTGGGCGCCGGGGGCGTCACCGACGGCGTCGGCCGGTTCCAGGGCGTCCACGTCTCCGGCCCGCACTTCGATGCCGTCGCGCCGCCACTGCAGACGCTGGTTCGGGACTCCCCGGTACAGCCGGCCGGTCGGCTTGTGTCTGAGCACCGTCACCGTGTCAGGCGGGGCGACCCGGTACAGGTCCTCCCGCGCCCGGGTCATCGCCACGTAGAGCGCGCGGGCCTCGGCGGGAACGTCCGGTGCCTCGGTGCGGCGACGCAGTTCGGCGACGGTCGGCGGGTTGAGCACGATCACCCGGTCGAACTCCAGGCCCTTGGAGCGGTGCACCGTGGACACCACGAGCCGGGCCGGTTCCGGATCGGCCAACTCGTCCGGGAACCGGCGCTCCGCCACCAGACGGCGCAACCGCACCACGTCGAGGGTGCCCCGCCCGGCGCCGCGTGCCGCCGGGCGCAGGGAGCGCCACACCCGGTCGAGGTCGGTCTCCTCGGGCAGGGGGATCGCGGCGAGCAGGTCGCGCAGTCGCTCCTCGGCCAGGGTGGCGGCCGCGGTCCGACGCAGCACCTCGGCGACCCAGTACGGCACCGGCCGGTCCCGGAGCGGGCGGCGCAGGGCGTGCGGGACGCCCTGGGTGTGCAGCAGCTCCGAGACGACCAGAGCCTGCCGGTTGTCGCGGCACAGGATCGCGCAGGTGCCGGGGAACGACCGCAGCGTGTCCAGCGTGAACGAGTCGGTGAACGAGCCCAGGTCGGGCAGATCGAGCAGCAGCTCGCGCAGCTCCTCGTGGAGGCGTTCGGCGGCCGCGTCCGCGCCTTCGGGGGCGCTGCCGACGGCCTGGACGGCGGGGCCGAGCGGGAGCGCGGTGCGCGCCTCGGGGGTGACGGCCCGGAAGTTGCGGGTCAGTCGCAGCTCCTCCAGGTCGTCGGCATAGGAGATCCGCACCCAGCGGAGGAAGAGGTCGGCGCGATCGGCGTACTCCTCCGGGTCCTCGATCTGGAAGTCGTAGATCGCCTGGGCGGAGTCGCCGACCAGGGTGAACCCGCAGGAGTCCTGGAGCCGGTCGAGCAACGACTCCACCATCTCCCGGCGGGCGCCCACCAGGTCCTGCACCTCGTCGATGATCACGTGCGTGGGCGGGCCTGCCTCCAGGGACTCCAGTGCGCCCTTCTCGATCGCGTCGGTGGCCGCCCGGATCCGCTCGTCGAACGAGAGCGCCGACCACTCCCCGTCCGGGTGCGCCTGGAGCAGCAGGGAGTAGGCCCAGGAGTCGAAGGTCTGTACCCGTACCCGTCGCGCGTTTTCCCCGTGTCGGGCGATCCGGTCCCGCAGCTCCCGGACGGCGGCGCGGGAGAAGCTGAGGACCAGCAGCTCGGACGCCTCCAGCGCCTCGTCCGGGTCGGTGTGTCCGACGAGCGCGTCCATGCGGCGCACCAGGGTGTGGGTCTTGCCCGTCCCCGCTCCCGCGGTGACCAGCAGCCGGGTGTCCCACGGCCGGTCCACGACGGCCTGCTGTTCGGCTGTGAGGACGGGGCCGTCCTCGGGGTGGGTGGTCATCGGTTGCTCCACAGGTGCTCGAACTGCGTGAAGGCGAGGGCGGTGTCGAAGTTCCGGATGTTGTCGCGGACGTTGAGGATGAGGCAGGTGTCCTTGCCGCCGTTGCGGGGGCCGCGCAGACCGCGGCCGATCATCTGCTGGTACACGTTGGGGCTGTAGACGGGCCGGGCGACGACGACCGCGCGGGTGGCGGGGGCGTCGAAGCCCTGGGTGAGCACCCCGTAGTTGGTGAGCACGCGTACTCGGCCGTCACGGAAGTCCCGGATCCTGGAACGACGGTCGCTGTCGGAGGTGGTGGCGTCCACCGAGGAAGCCGAGATCCCGCGGTCCATCAGCATGGCCGCCAGGTACTTGGCGTGCTCCACGGAGGTGGCGAAGACCAGCACCGGCCAGTTCGCGTCCATGTCCGCGACCTCGTCGACGATGCGGCGGCTGCGGTCGTGGTCGTCGGCCAGACGCTGCTCGGCGGCCTTGGACAGCAGACTGAACTGCTCGGCGCTCTCCCGCTCCTGGCGCGACAGTTCGATGGTGCCGCCGGTCAGCTCCTTGTGCTCGACGTGTGCCAGTACACCGATCTCCTGGAGGTGGCCGTAGGCGTCGTCGGAGGGGAAGACGCCCTCGTCCAGCCGACGGGTGCCGAACCTGTTGACCAGCCGGCGGGTCTCCTCCTCGTTGTGGCCGCGGAACGGGGTGGCGGTGAGACCGAGGAGGTGCCGATCCGTCCGGTGCTGGGTCAGGCCGAGCAGGCTCAGGATCTCGGTGTAGCTCGGGCTGGTGGCCACGTGCGCCTCGTCCACCACCACCAGGGCGGCGGCCCGCAGCCAGGCGTAGCGGTCGGTGTCGAGGCACACCCGCAGCTTGGCGTCGGTGGCCACCACGAGCTGCGGCCCGTCGGTGACCGGGGCGGCCTCGTTCGAGGTCCACAGCCGGTTGATCGTCAGCCGCTCCTGCGCGCCGGCCTTGCTCCAGACGAACTGCCAGCTCTGCACGGCCTGTTCGCACAGTTCCTCGGTCTGGGCGATCCACAGGATCGGACCGTTCAGCTCACCGGCCTGCTTGACCCAACGGATGACGGCCTCGGCGGTGACCCGCGTCTTGCCGGCGCCGGTGGGCAGGGAGAGCATGGCGCGCTGCGGGGCGAGTCGGTCCAGCATCTCGAAGATGTTGAGGGCGAGACGTTCCTGGTACTCGTGCAGGCGGGGGAAGTCCCGGGGGCCGTCCACGGTCAGGCTCTGTTCGAGGGCCGGGGCCCGGTATCCGGCAAAGGGCGCGGGCAGGCCGAGATCGGCGACGAAGGAGACCGCCGCCGGGCCCCCGGTGTAGGAGGACGGGGCGCTCGGGAAGCGTTCCTGGATGTCGCGCGCATGGGTCTTGAGCACGCTGTCGCCGTGCGCGTTGAACGCCATCTGCGCGATCCGGCGACCGGTGGGCTCCGGCCCGTCCGGATCCTGGCGCTCGGCGTCCATGAGTCCTGAGGGGAGCCGGTCGCGCAGGGCCTCTGCACCGATCAGCAGTTCCAGCTTGGCCGTCACGTCCTCGGCCTCGCGGATCGCCTTGAGCGAGGAACGCACCTTCTCGTCCTGCTCCTGACGGACCTGCGCCTCCAGGAGCGCCCGGCAGCCGGACTCTCCCATCCGCAGACCCAACTCGCGGTCCACGGCCCGGAGCGTGCCCAGCCGGTCCAGCGAGTCCACGACCTTGATCACGTTGCCCTGGCGGGCGCTCGCCAGGGACTTCGCCCGGGCACCGTGCGGGGTACGGACGACCTCCTCCAGCGTGGAGCAGCGCAGCAGCGAGTAGGTGCCGACCGAGCCGCCCATCTTCTGCCGCAGCGTCGGGAACTCCTCGCCCAGCGGAACCGGCTCCACGCTCGACTCGTGCCGGGTCTCCCGGCTGACGACGTCGTCGTGGCGCAGCATGCCCCACTGCTCGACCATGAGGTCGGCGGACTCCCGGTCCGGCATCAGCAGCGCGGGCACCCGCTCGGCCTGCAAGGAGCGGTACTCCTCCGGGTTCGCGGCGACGGCGATTTCGCCGTCCGCCCGGGTGTCCCAGGCGTCGCCGATCCGGCAGCGGGTCAGCGAGTCCTCGGGGAAGGGGATCTCCAACCGGGTCAGCAGGGCGTAGGTGGAACCGACGAAGGTGTCGTCCTCGCTCTCCTGGAGCTTCTCCAGGAGCTGCTCCCACTGCTTCGTACGGACCTTCTCGACGCTGTCCGCGAGCCCGAGCTTCCGGGACTTCTCCTCGCTGATCGACGCCACCGGGAGCACATCACGGTAGCCGCCGAGCTGCGGTCCCACGGCTTCCTTGAGGGGCCTGAGGCCCTGGGACGTCTCGATCAGACCGTGCCGGGAGATCATCCACCGGATGGGGGACTGCACCGATCGACGGGAGTCGACCTGGGCCCCGATCTGCAGGGTCCAGTGCTCGACCAGCGCGTCCTCCGGCAGCGCCCGGACGAAGGCCGCGCGGGCCGGCTCCGAGAGTCGGGGCAGCAGGTGCAGGGGCCCACCGACGGGCGAACCGTCGATCCTGATCCTGGCCAGGGTCGGCCGACTCGCCCGGTCGTCGAGCGTGCGGCAGTACGCCGCGTGTGCGGCGGCCCGGTACTCCTCGAACCAGGGCTCCTCCTCGGGCCTGTGCTTGCCGGTCGGGCGGTCCCGCAGGCCCAACTCGCGGAAGAATCCCGCGTCGTCGGAGTGGAAGCGCATGTCCACCGCGATCTCGGGGTCGCTCTCCGCGGTGACGACGACACCGGGCAGCATGCAGTCGCGCATGGTGTGGAAGCGGCCGTCCGCCGTCCGCACCATCAGCGTCTCCAGGGGCGCGTCCACCCGAGTGGTCACCTCATGGCCCACCACGGAGGCACCCGCCCGGTGGAAGAGCTCCCAGAACCGGTTCCACTCCTGCGGGCCGTACGAGCCGAAGCCCTGGTCGAGGACGCTCACGAAGCGCCCCCGGACGTCGGCTTCCTGGATGCCGAGGGCGGTGAGGGCGGAGTGCAGCGACGGGTCGTCGGACAGGGCGCGGTCCACGTAGACCAGCGACTCCCGCAGGCCGTCCTCCTCGGTGCGGCGGTACACCACGCTTCCCCGAGGGGCGACCAGGCCGTTCTCCTCGGTGAGCACGATCCTGGCCGTGCGGGCCTCCGCGGCGCAGCCGGCGTTCGAAGCGATCATGTCGGCGACGATCCGGACGGCCGTCGCCGAAGCCTCGGCCGTGCCGTCGGAGACCAGCGCCTCGAGCCACTCGACGATCGAGGCCCGCTGCCGGCGGGCGGCGGCCAGGATGTGCTGGACCTTGCCCGTGCGCAGGTCGGTGGCCTCGGCCGAGGGGTGCACCCAGTCGCGAGGGCGCCCGGGGTACGCGTGCCAGGACCGAAGCCAGCGGTTGACCGCGGTGCCGTCCTTCCCCAGGTCCGGGTGGATGTTCAGGCTGCCGGGGACGCGCAGGACACCGTCCTGGTCGGGCAGCGACGGCCGCACCGCGGTGGTGGCCCAGATCTGCTCGGTGAGCAGCCGGTCGGCCCAACTGATCGTCTCCACGCCCTTGGAACGGCCCGGCAGCAGTGGGAGGTACGCGCCGGGGTCCTCCGCCGGCGCGAGTTCGGGCAGCGAGTCGACCACCAGGCCGGCGGCGGTCCGGATCATCTCGACGTTGAACGGCGAGGAGTCCAGCAGGTTCTGCCGGTCCTCGTTGGTCTTCCACGCCCCGTTCAGGATGCCGCTGAGGGTCATCTCGTACTTGGTCGGGAAGAACGACCAGAACCGGCCCCGCCCCTTGGCGTCGGCGTAGCCGAGCAGGCCGGTCCGCTCGTCCGTGTTGTAGGCCGGGACCGCCCAGGCCAGGTCGACGGTCAGCCGGTCGTGCAGCTCGCCCGCGTCGCGTCGGGCGACCTCGGTCGGTTCGTGGGTGCGGGTGAAGACCCGCCACTGCGAGGTCGCCGGCGGCTTGCCGACCCGTTCCTCCTGGATCGTGTGCAGGTTGCCGACCCGCTCGGCCTGGAGGGCCCGGCGCGCGATCGGGCGGGGCCGGCGGTCCTCCAGGACCACCTGGCCCACGTGCGGGGAGAACAGGTGGAAGCCGGACGGGAATTCCTCGCGGGTGTCGTGACCGGCGGTGCCCTGGTGGCCGTGCATGTCCTTGCCCAGCCGATCGGCGGCGCCGGGCAGCAGCGGGAGACGGACCACCGTGGTGGCCCACGCCAGCAGTTCGTCCAGCACCTGGTCCTTGAGGCGCTCGGCCGCCATGTCCAGCTCGCGGGCCATGCGCAGTACGGGTGCCTCGAATTCCGCGCCGAACCGCTCGCGCACCCCGGGCACGTTGCGGATCAGCTCGAACGACCAGGCCCGGTCGAAGCCGAAGCTGCCCTCGCGGCTGAAGAATTCGGGCGCGTCGGTCACCACCAGGACCGACTTCACCCCCACACCGAACCGGCCGATCTGCCCGCCGCGCTTGCGGGACGTGCTCATGCGCAGGATGGTCTCCGCGCCGTCGGGCGTCACCGGGTCGCCCTGGTTGGCGCAGTACAGATGGGTGCCGGTGAGGACGACGTGGATCCGGCCGCCGGGTTCGTCGCGCAGCTCGTCGGCCGCGTTCTGGACGAGTTCGAAGAGCTGCCGGTCGCCGTACCCGCCCTGGGTGATGCGGCGTTCGCCGTTGGCGTGTTCGGGGATCAGGCCCGGGTCGACGGCATAGGTCTCCAGGACACGGAGGGACTGCTCGACGACGGTGCGGATCACGGGGGACTGCGGGTCGGCCACGAATGGTTCCACTTCGGGTGCGGAGGAAAGGTGGGCGCGAGGACTGTCGGACGTTCCGTCAGTGGGTGCGGTGAACGGTGACCGTGACGATGTAGCGGCGAGTGCGGCCGGTGATGCGCTGACACTGGCCGGGGTTCCGGCGCGGGCGGCGAGCCCGGGCCTCGGTGTCGCGGATGGCGTTCCGGTAGATGGCGACCATGTCGGGGGTCAGGTCGTGCAGGTAGAGGTACACGCCCAGGGCCTGCGGGTCGTCGGCGAGCGCGTCGCAGGTGGAGACGATGGAACGCATGTGGTGGTTCGGAGAGTGCTTCGGGGACACCGCGGTACCTGCGCTTTCGCATTCGTGGGATTGCACGACGGGATGGTGCGAACTGGTGCAGGAGGAGAACGGGCCGCGCGAGGATCCACGGAATCCGCGAAGGAATTCCGGAGGCAGCCGTAGAGTATTCCCCCCCAGGAAAAAGATGTACCACACCCCGTGTTAGGGCTTCCTTCCGCGGCTCCTGCCGTGGAATTGGCAACGACCTTACCCGCGGCTCCGGCGTCCTGCAACTGTGGTCATAAGGGGCCATCGGGTTAATTCGGACAAGAGGGCGAGGGCTCTCGATTCCTTTTTCTCGATTGCGTCCAATGCCTTCCCGCATTGAAGCCGGCGCCTGTCAAGGGTTTGTTGACAAGATGGTGGCCCTGTCAACCATGCGTGCTATCGTGGCTCTCACCTCGTGAAACAGGCCATGCGGAAGCAGGTGGGACGTGAAGGCGGCTGAGGAGTTCGGCCCCTGGCTGGCGCGCCAGCTCAGGAATGCAGGGAAGAGCCAGACCGATCTGGCGATCGACCTGGAAGTGACCCGGGCCGCCGTCTCGGCTTGGATCGTGGGACGCTCCGTGCCCCGGGACGACACCGTCCGGCGCATCGCCGAAGTGCTCAACACCGACCTGGAGACCATCCACACCCGCAGCGCCGACGCCCAACTCGGTCTGCCCGTCGACTGGTACCACCGGCCGGCCCACCCCGACGGCGGCCGGGAGTACGGCAACGCCGCCGCCTTCGCCTTCGAGGCGGATGTCTCGGTACTCGCCCGCGAAGCCACCCAGAACAGTCTCGACGCCCGCCTCGATCCGGCCGAGCCGGTCCGCGTACGCTACACCCTGCACGAGCTCACCGGGGAGACTCTCGCCCGGTTCCGCGAGGCCATCCGATGGGATCGCCTGTCTCCGCACTACGAGGCGCTCACCGCCGACGGCGGGAAGCAGAGCAAGGTGTCGCGCACGATCGCGGCCGGGCTGCGCGACATGTACCAGAACGACCGCCTGGTGCTGCTCCGGGTCGACGACTACAACGCCACCGGCCTGACCGGTGATGACTACGCGGACGGGCTCTTCGCCGCCGTGGTCCGTCGTCAACTCGACAGCCACAAGCGGGATCTCGGCGCAGGTGGTTCCTACGGTCTGGGCAAGGCCACACTGTGGGCGACCAGCCGACTCGGCCTGGTGCTGATCAACTCGACCCTCTCCGAACCACACGAGGGGCGCACCGAGCGACGGCTCATCGGCCGACTCGACCTGCCCTGGCGCGAGGTCGACGGTCGGGCGTGCGCCGGCCCGGCCTGGTTCGGACGTGCCGACCCGGTCAACGGGGCCGCGGAAGTGGTCCGTTCCTGGTGGGCGGACGAAGAGACCGTGGAGAATCTCCATCTCACCCGTGAGAGCGGGGCCCCCGGCACGTCGTTCCTCATCGTCGGCGCCCACGACGTGGCCAGCCTTTCGGCCGTCAACGGTGCCGTGGACGAGGAGGAGACCACCGAGGACGACGACTCCATCCACCGCATGCACGCCCGACTGGTCGACGCGCTCGGTCGCAACTTCTGGGCCGCGATGACCGGCGGCGGTGAGCACAGGCCGCACCTGGAGGCGTCCGTCCGTACCTATCGCAACGGCGAAGAACTCATTCGAGAGGAGCACGTGGACCCGGCCGCGGCCCAGCCCGCCCGGACCCGTGCGCTGCGGGCCTTCCTGGAGGGCGCCACCGTCGACCGTCTCACCGGACGCGGTCAGGTCGCCCGGGCCACCGTGACGCTCAAGGTTCCGCTCCACGGCGGCGGCCCGGCACATGGTTTCGTGCCGCACGAGGCCGTGGTCCTGGTCACCGACGCCGAGGACGCCGACGGTCGCTCCAACCGCGTGGTCTCCATGCGGGGCAACCGTATGACGGTCAAGGACAGTGCCGTTCCCAATATGCCGATCGGCACCAACCCTTTTCAGGCCGTCCTCCTCACCGGCCGCGCGGCGGGCCCGGACGCGCTCGGCGCCGAGGCTGCCGAGGAGTTCCTCCGGGCCTCCGAGCCGCCGGAGCACAACAAGTGGGGGCAGACGGAGGAGCTGCGGCTCTCCTACTCCCCCTCCGCCTACCGGCGCATCAACAACCTGACCACCGAGGTGAACGCCGCCGTGCGTGACCTCGTCGCCATTCCCAAGGCCAAGCGCCGCAACGGGGGAGAAGCCAAGATCGCCGGTCGGCTCAAGGTCGGCGGCGCGACGAAGAAGCGGCCACGTCAGGCGGCCGCCGTGGCCCTGCCCGAACTGGACAACGTGGATGCGGTGATCGACGAGACGGGGGCCTGGTCGGTCACCGTGGACCTCCGGATCCCGTCCGGAGCGGATTCGGGCCGTCCGGTCACGCCGGTCGCCAAGTTCGACGTGCGCTCCGGCCCGCGGCCGGCCGCGCCGTGGAAGGAGCTCGTCGCCGTCACCGGCTGCGAGGTGGTCGACGGATCCCTGCACCTGTCACCGGGCAGCCGCAAGGCCGTTTTCCGAGGCGTCACCGACGTCTCCCGCCACCCGGTCCGGGCCCAACTCACCGGACTCGTCGTCGAACTCCGCAGCGGAAAGGAGGAGCAGGCGTGAAGGTCTACCCCTACCGACGATTCACCGGAACCGTGTCCTGGCGCGTCGACAGCGCCCAGCTCAAGGCCGAGGGCGAGCCCTGGGAGGATCTGGAGAGCAAGTACCTCTCCACCATCGAACGCGTCGTCGCCCTAGGGCCGGACGAGGACCGCCCCGACTGGACCCAGGCCCGGCTCCGCCTGTCCGTCGAACTCCCGGCGAAGGCCGTGGACCCGTCCGGGCCCTGGCAGAACGTCAAGGTCGTCGCGGTTCTCGCCGAGCGTGCCACCAACACCCGTACGACGACGGAGTTCTCCCCGGTCTCCGAGGACGGTCGCGCGCGGACGGCCGAGCTCTACCTGTACCGGTGCGACCTCCTCGATCGTTCCTCGCTCACTGTGCACGTGGTGGCCACCGTGGACGGCGTGCCCGGCCGGGTGATCGCCACCTCCGACGTGGAGTGGTTCGTCGACGTGATCGAGGCCGTTCCGTCGCTCGCCCGTGAACTCGACGTCAAGATGCTCAAGTTCGGGTCCGGAGCGAGTCGGCTCCAGCAGTTCAAGGACTCGCCGTGGCTGGTCGACACCACCGGCCGCATCCCGCTCGTGCGCGTCAACTCCGACTTCGACGGGCTCGGCGACCTGATCGGCGCCGACGGCGGAAGCGGCCCGGAGAAGACCGTCCGGGAGCTCCTGCTCGCCCAGATGTGCTCCGAGGTCTGGACGGCGGTCTTCCACTCCGCCGTCGGCGACCTGGAGGTCGAGGAGGACGGCACCCCGGTCTTCCCGCACGGCTGGCAGGGCGAGGTGCTCCGGGAGATGCTCCCGGACGTGTACGCCGACCGTGAGCCGGAGGCCGCCCTGCGGGCGGTCCACAGGGCTCGCACCGGGGTGACCGCCGCCGGTTGGGGTGAACTCCAATCCCGGATCCACTACGCCGCCTCCCGGCGGGCAGGCGTCCCCCGGACGCTCTCCGCCACCATCCACGACCTGGAACGCCTCACGCAGGGGGACGACGCATGACCGACCGGCCCGACTACCTCCCGGGGCGGCTCGCCCTGCTGCCCGGCGCCGAGGCGACGGAGTTCGTCACCGAGGGCCTGCTCACCGGTCGTGAGAGCGTGCCGAGCATCAAGCTCAACCAGGTCACCGAACCGCTCCCGCACGCCGACCGACGCGGCGAACTGCAACCCGTCCGCGACCTGGTCGATGACGCCATGGCCTACTGCCGGGCCGGCGGGCTCAAGGTCACCCAGGCCGACGCCTGGCTGGCTCCCCGCCTCCACGCCGTGCTCCGACTCACCCGCCGCGAGGCGGCCGACCCCGGCTTCTGGAACTACCTCGCCCTCGGCGTCGCCCCGGACTACGTGGTCTGGCGGCACCTGGCGGAACCCAAGGACGGCAAGCCGGCCAAGGTGGCGTCCGACCGCTTTCGCGGGACGTACCACAAGCAGGCCTTCTCCCGGCTGTGGTGGGCGGCCGAACTCTTCCGCGACGGGGCGGACTACGCCCCCGTGGTCGCGGCCTGCGGCAACCAGGACATCCTGAACACGGCGCTACGGATGTCCGTGATCAACCACCGGCCGACCGCGCAGGCGATCGCGCGGCTGGTCGCGAAGGGAACGGTCACCGGTGGGCGCGAGGCGAACGCCCTGGCCGGGGCCGTCAACGCCTCCGCGGCGACCCTGATGTACGACGTGATCGCACCCGACCACCCCGATCGCGACCCTCGCCCGTTGCTGGACTGGATCGACGAGGCCGAGACCGCCCGCCAGGTGTCACGGAACGCGCTCCCGGCGGGCCCCGCTGAGGAACCCGCGCCGGAGCTGTCCGTGAGCGTGTTGGTGGACTACTTCGCCGACCTCTTCGCGGACGCACCGGTCCGGGGGCGGGACGTGGCAGCGGCGGAGGTCGATGCGGATGCCTGATCTTCGGGCCTCGGGCAGTTGGTGCCGCAGCCCTTCTCGGTATCGCAGCCTTCCAGGCGGAGCTTCTTGTACTTTGGCGACTCCGTGTCGAGCCGGGCCCAGCGCTTCCGTAGGACCTTCTCCGAGGGAAGTGGGATGTTCAGCGCCGCTGCCAGCACGTGCATGCCGAACAGTGGAGGCACCGCGTTGCCCACCTGCTGGGACCGGTCGCCACCGTCCCAGGGGTAGTTGGGCGGGAAGGACTGGAGGACACCGGCCTCGTCGATGGTCAGGCGATCCGGGGTGAGCGGTTCGCCGTTCGGGTGTCGTCGGACGGCGTTACGGGACACCTTCCCGGTGACGGTGAACGACGGCTGCCGGTACGTACGGATGCCACGCTTCTTGGGGTCGCCGCCGCTGCCGTAGTTCGACACGATCTCGAAGGGAGGCTGTCGGTCGGTGAGGACGTCCTCCATCGGGACCCAGGGCAGTAGCGGCGCCGCGACCCCGTCCACCGGCAGTGCGGTTCGGATGTCCTGGGGGCTGCCCTGTTCGGGCTTGCGTAGGTTGAAGATGTGGTGGGTGGGCGCCGGGAGCCGTGGAGCGTCGTACTCGGCGAGCCGGGCGATCAGGATCGTGCGGCGACGGGTCTGGGGAACGCCGTATGCCTCGGTGTGCAAGGTCTTGACCTCGGCGACATTGTACCGGACTCGCGTCCCGTTCTCCCGAGGCAGGCCTTTGTCCAGAGCGACCTTGTAGACCTCCCAGAGCGCCTTGACCGCGGGAACCTGCTCCAGAACGATCACGTCGAACGGTCGCCGGTCCCGCTTCTCGCTGTCGAGGGCCTTGATCGCGTATCGGAGCGGCTCCAAGACCAGGGCGGTTCGGGGATCGCCACCCATCCTCTCCAACTGCTCGTCGATCTCGTCCTCGCCGGCCCCGTCCACCAGTTGGTGGATGAGTTTCTCGACCTTCTCCAGGGCCTTGCGCCCCGCGCCGTTCCCGGCCACGGAGTACGTTTGGCAGGGCGGACCGCCCGCCAGCACATTCAGGTCTGCGTCGAGTTCCTCGAACCGCTTGCGTCGGACCGTGCTGACGTCCGCGTGCCACGTCCTGAGCCCGGCCGCGTAACGCGTGTCACAGGCATCTTTGTCCCACTCGATCCCGAGCGATTCGACGCCGAGCATCTTTGCGGCCACGTCAAGACCGCCCGGACCGGCGAAAAGGTCGAGAATGTGCGGCTTCGCGGGGATGGAACGGGCTGCGTCCGAGCTGGTCATGTGGCCAGAGTCTAGCCGGCGATGGAGGGTCTGACGTACTCGGTCGGTTCGGATGCGGGCTGCGGTCCATGGCTCGCCCGCCGCTCGCGCACCAAGGCGACGATCCGCTCGGCGGCCTCGGCGGCGTTCTCGTGTTCCCAGACGC
This sequence comes from Kitasatospora sp. NPDC001225, assembly GCF_053597855.1. Taxonomy (NCBI): domain Bacteria; kingdom Bacillati; phylum Actinomycetota; class Actinomycetes; order Kitasatosporales; family Streptomycetaceae; genus Kitasatospora; species Kitasatospora sp. NPDC001225. The sequence goes on along the minus strand of NZ_JBSFJC010000003.1, from coordinate 86,985 downwards.
GGACGGACAGCCAGCCGGCGTCGGCGAGGCGGGCGTCCGTGTCGACATCCCGAGCGCGGTTCTTCTCGATCTTCTCGCGCCAGAAGTCGGCGTTGTTCTTCGGCCATGTCGCGTGCTCGGGGCAACCATGCCAGAAGCAGCCGTCGACGAAGACCGCGACGCGCGCGGGGCCGAAGAGGACATCGGCCTCACGGCGTACGCCCTTGAGCGGTTTGCGGTGGACGCGGTAGCGGAGCCCCGCGGCGTGCAGGGTCCTGCGGAGGGTGACCTCGATACCGGTGTCGTGACTGCGCTGCTTGCTCATCCGGGCGCGGATCTTCGGAGTGGTCTCCAGGGAGGGCATGATCCCATTCTGGCTCCGGACACCGACAACGCGTCGAGCGGAGCATGACCACCGCCGGACCCGCCCGGTGGCGCTTTCGGCGGTGCGCGCGGCCTTATGACAACGGCATTGACGTGTGGCGGCGCCGCCGGTTTCATGGCTCGCACTTCCGGCCCGCGTCACCCCCCACGACCGGTACGGGAGCTTCCCCCACACGCGCACCCCACGACCAAGGCGGTGATCCGTTGGCATCGACGGTGAAGGACACGGGCGGCGGTCCGAGAGCGGACGCGGCAGGAACGCACGTCGCGATGCACAAGTCGCTCGGCCTGCTGGACGGGGCGGCGATCGCCGCCTCCAGCACGGCCGCCACCAGCAGCATCGGGATCGGCCTGGGCCTGATGGCCGGGGTGGTCGGCCTGCACCTCCCGGCGATCATGCTGCTGGCCTTCCTGCCGGTGCTCGCCATCGCCGGCGGGTACGGGCGGCTGAACGCCGTCGAGCCGGACGCGGGCAGCAGCTACCGGTGGGTCGGGCGCACCCTCAGCCCGTGGCTGGGCTTCCTCACCGGGTGGGTGAACACCGTGGGGACCGTCGTCTTCATGGCGTACACCACGACCGTCACCGGCTCCTCGATCGTCCAGCTGCTCGACCAGGCCCACGTCCGCAGCGTGGCCGGGCTGCGGCTCGACGCCGACTCCACCGTCCAGTGCACCCTGATCGGCCTGGTGGTGCTGGTGGGCGCCGCGCTGGTCGCGGTGCGCGGACTGGACCTGGCGGCCCGGCTGCAGAAGGCGCTGCTGGTCTTCGAGTACGCCGTCCTGCTCGGCTTCTGCGGCTACGGGCTGTTCGCCGGCGACCAGCCGTTCTCGCTCCAGTGGTTCAACCCCTTCGACATCCCCTCCTTCGACGCCGTCGCCCAGGGCATGGTGCTGGCGGTGTTCTGCTACTGGGGCTTCGAGTCGGTGTTCAGCGTCGGCGAGGAGGTGCGCGACCCGCGGGACGCCTCCCGGGGCGGCCTGCTGGCCCTGGTGGTGATGCTGGCGCTGTTCCTGCTCGCCGGCACCGCCTTCCAGCGGGTCCTGCCGATCGACGAGCTGGCCGACAACGGCGCCCACGGGCTGACCTACTTCGGCACGAAGCTGGCTGAACAGCCGCTGGCCGCACTGCCGTTGATCGCGCTGATGTTCTCCGCGGTGGCCTCGCTGCAGTCCTCGGTGATCCCGACCGCGCGCGGGATGTACGCGATGGGGCGCGACCGGGTGCTCGGCCCGGTCTGGACCCGCCTGCACCCCCGGCACGCCACGCCCGCCGTCGGCACCCTGCTGATCACCGGCGTCGCCGTCGCCCTGGCGCTGGCCTCCATCGCCATCCCGACCGTCAACGACCTGATCTCGGCCGCGGTCAACGCGATCGGCATCGTCGTCGCCCTCTACTACGCGCTGACCGCCGTCGCGGCCGCCGTCCGGTTCCGCCACCTGCTGCGCACCGCCCCGCTGGAGGGGCTGCGCGCGGTGGTCGGGCCGCTGCTGGGCGCGGCGGCGCTGCTCGCCGTCGGCGGCTACCTCGCCTGGACCTTCTACGACTCCACGGACCACTTCGAACTCGCCGCCGACAACGGTTGGTTCGAGCTGTCCGTGGTGATCATGATGATCGTCAGCGGGCTGCCGGCGGCGGCCTGGGCCCGCTGGCGGCGGCGCTCGCCGTACTTCCTGCGGGAGGACGCGGCGGCCGGGTAGCCGCCCGTACGACGCACGACCAGGCACGACCACGCGAGAACGGAGCACCACCCATGACCCAGGCCGATCTGGTCTTCACCCACGGCCCCGTCCACACCGGCGACGCGGCCCGCACCCGGGCGAGCGGGCTGGCGGTCGTCGGCGAGCGGATCGCCGCCGTCGGGCACGACGAGGTCCGGGAGCTGATCGGGCCGCGGACCGAGGTCGTCGACCTCACCGGCAAGCTGCTGCTGCCCGGCTTCCAGGACGCCCACATCCACGCCGTGTTCGGCGGCGCCGAGCTGGCCTCCTGCGACCTCACCGGGACGGTCGGCGTCGCCGACTACCTGGAGCGGATCCGGGCGTACGCCGAGGCCCACCCGGACCAGGAGTGGATCACCGGCAGCGGGTGGTCGATGGAGAGCTTCGAAGGCGGCCTGCCCACCCGGCAGCTGCTCGACTCCGTCGTCCCCGACCGGCCGGTGTACCTCACCAACCGGGACCACCACGGCGCCTGGGCCAACACCCGGGCGCTGGAACTCGCCGGGCTCACCGCCGACACCCCCGACCCGGCCGACGGGCGGATCGAGCGCGAGGCCGACGGCACCCCCGGCGGCACCCTCCAGGAGGGCGCCACCGCCCTGGTCGCCCGGCTGCTGCCGCCCGCCACCGCCGCCGACCGGCTGGCCGGACTGCTCCGCGCCCAGCGGCTGCTGCACTCGCTCGGCATCACCGGCTGGCAGGACGCGCTGCTCGGCGAGTTCAACGGCCAGCCGGACCCGTCCGACGCCTACCTGGCCGCCGCCCGCTCCGGCGCGCTGACCGCCCGGGTGACCGGCGCGCTCTGGTGGGACCGGGACCGCGGCGCCGACCAGATCCCCGACCTCGTGCGGCGGCGCGGGGAACTGGCCCACGGACGGTTCCGGGCCGGCTCGGTGAAGATCATGCAGGACGGCATCGCGGAGAACTTCACCGCCGCGATGACCAGCCCGTACCTGGACGGCTGCGGCTGCGCCACCGCCAACTCCGGCCTCAGCTTCGTCGACCCGGAGGCCCTGCGCGGGTACGTCACCGCACTGGACGCGCTCGACTTCCAGGTGCACTTCCACGCGCTCGGCGACCGGGCCGTGCGCGAGGCGCTGGACGCGATCGAAGCCGCCCGCACCGCCAACGGGCGGCGCGGCGCCCGGCACCACCTCGCCCACCTCCAGGTGGTCCACCCGGACGACCTCCCGCGCTTCGCCCGGCTCGGCGCCGTCGCCAACATCCAGCCGCTCTGGGCCGCGCACGAGCCGCAGATGGACGAGCTGACCATCCCGTTCCTCGGGCCGGAGCGGGCCGCCTGGCAGTACCCGTTCGGCTCCCTCCAGCGGGCCGGCGCCACCCTCGCGGCGGGCAGCGACTGGCCGGTGAGCAGCCCGGACCCGCTGGCGGGGCTGCACGTGGCGGTCAACCGGATGGAGCCGGAGGCCACCGACGGGCGGGTCTTCCTGCCCGAGCAGCGGCTCGACCTGGGCTCGGCCATCGCCGCGTACACGGCCGGCAGCGCGTACCTCAACGGGCACGACGACGCCGGGGTGCTGGCCGTTGGGCGGCTCGCGGACCTGGTGGTGCTCGACCGGGACATCCTCACCGGGCCGCCGGAGGAGATCGCGCAGGCGCGGGTGGAGCGCACCTACGTCGGCGGGGAGCTGGTGCACGCGGCGGACTGACCGCGGCAGGGGGCCGGACGAAGGCCGCCGGTGGTGGGCGCACGGGGGCCCACCACCGGCGGCCCTCGCGTTCCCCGGATCGGGGGTTCAGCCCCCGGCGGCCCGCAGCCGGGCCTCGGCGGCGTCCAGCAGCAGGTCCAGGGCGTACGGGTAGCCGCTGCGGCGCATGTCGGCGGTGAGCAGGTGGGCGGTGGCCGCGATGTGGGGGTGCTCGGCGGCGTCGAGCCGGGCGTAGGAGGCCTGCCAGACCTCGAGGTCGGCGTTCTGGGCGGCGGACGGCAGGGCGAGGGTGGCGGCGTCCAGGGCGGCGAAGCCGAGGCTCTGGTCGACGAAGGCGTGGTAGATCCGGACGGCCTCCGGGTCCGGGAAGCCCGCCGTGCGCAGGACGCCGAGGATCGCCTCGACGGCGGCGATCTCGTGGGCGCGGCCGGTGGTGCGGTGGGCGGCGAGGATGGCGGCCTGCGGGTGGGCCAGGTAACTGGCGTGGATGCGCAGGCCGATGGCACGCAGGTCGGCGCGCCAGTCGCCGGTGGGCCGCCAGTCGTGCTGGGCCCGGCCGATCAGCTCGTCGGCGACGGCGAGCAGCAGGTCGTCGGTGCTGTGGAAGTAGCGGTAGACCGCGCTCGGATCGGCCCCGAGCGCGGCGCCCAGCCGCCGCACCGTGAGCGCCTCGGCGCCGTGCCGGCCGATCAGCCGGATCGCGGTGTCGACGATCAGCTCGGCGGACAGCACCACACCCTGCTTGGTGGGGCGCCGCCGCCGCCGTTGCGGCTCGGGGACTACGCGGTCGGTCATGCGCCGAGGTTATGTCAAGGATGCTGACACAAACCAGGGGTCGGGAGCGGAAGCCCGGCCTCAGCAGGAGACGGTGCGGCACGCGGCCGCCCGGGCGCCGAAGCCGCGGACGGCGGGGGAGGCGCGGGAGGCGTGGGAGGCGGGTTCCGGGCCGCGTCGGACGAGGGCCGGGAGCGGCGTGCACGGGCATTGGTGGGCAGGTCTGCGGCGCCTAGGATGCGATCATGGCTGATTCGGCACCCTCCACCGGCGCTCCCGGACCCCGCGATCCGGAGCTGGGCTTCCCGCGCCCCGGCGAGGTGCTGCAGCGGCTGCGCACCCAGCGCGGTATGTCGCTGCGGCAGGTGGCCGCCGAGTGCGGACTGTCGGTCTCCTTCCTGGCTTCGCTGGAGCGCGGGGAGACCGACATCGCGCTGGAGCGGCTCGGCCGGCTCGCCCGGGTGTTCGGCCACGACGTCGGTTCCTTCCTGGGCTTCTCCCGGGGGCGGGCGACCCCCGCGCTGTTCCCCCGGGAGGGGCAGGAGGAGCTCCAGCGGGCCCCGGGGGTGGTCTACCGGGTGGTGCGCTCCCCGGAGCTCGGCTACCAGGTGGTCACCGGTGACTTCGCGCCGCACAGCGGTCTCGGCGAGGAGCTCCAGCACGAGGGGTCCGATCTGATCACCGTCACCCGGGGTGAGCTGGTGGTCCGTTACAACGGGGTGGACCACGTGCTGGGAGCCGGCGACAGCATCCAGTTCTCGGCCGGCCATCCGCACAGCTTCCGCAACGAGACGGACGAGCCGGCCCAGCTGGTGGGGGTCCTCTTCTCCAGCCTCTACTGACTTCCGGGCGTCGCCGCCTGCTCGCCAACTGCCCCACGGACAGCGGTCCGTGGGGCAGTCGGCGTTTCGCTCCCGGGATGTCGCCGCAGGGCCTGCCCGTCTCGACGTGAGCGATATTCTGCTCTACGGTGCTCTATATCGAACAATCGAGGAGATCCAGAGGAGCTCGGAGATGACGATGCCGACCCCGCCGCTCGAGGGCGCCGCGCGCGAAGCCGTCCCGGACGCAGGCCCGCCCGTGGGGACCGACGAGCGGCGGGGCCGGGGGACCGGCGCGGCCCTGCGTGTGGCGCTCGTGGTGGTCTGGAGCTCCGGATTCATCTCCGGCAAGCTCGGCCTGCGGCACGCCGCGCCGTACACCTTCGCGACCTTGCGGTTCGCGATCGCCGGGCTGGTACTGCTGGCGATCGCCGGAATCCGCCGGGAGCGCCTGCCCCGCGGGCGCCTGCTGCTGCACCTGGCGGTGGCGGGTGTGCTCGTCCAGGGCGTGCAGTTCTCCAGCATCTACATGGGCATGAAGCTCGGGGTGTCCTCCGGGCTCGCCGCGCTGGTCATCGCGCTCTACCCGCTGACCACATCGCTGCTGGCGGTGCCGCTGCTCGGCGAGCGGGTCACCCGCGGCCAGTGCCTGGGCCTGGTGCTCGGGCTGGGCGGCGTCGCGCTGGCCGTCGCCGACCGGATCGACCTGTCCGGCGGCTACCTGCTGGGCCTCGGCTTCCTGCTGCTGGGCCTGCTCGGCATCTCGTACGGCACCGTCCACCAGAAGCGCCACTGTGCGCGGATGGAGCCGGTGGGCGGCAACGCGGTGCAGCTGCTGGCCGCCGCGGCGGCGGCGCTGGTTCCCGCGCTGCTGGTCGAGGGCTGGTCCGTGGAGTTCACCGCCTCGTACTGGCCGGTGCTGCTGTGGACGGCGCTGATCAACTCGATCGTCGGCGTGGGCCTGCTCTACCACCTGCTGCAGCGGCACGGCACGAGCCAGGTCAGCAGCCTGTTCTACCTGGTCCCGATGTGCACCGCCGCCTTCGCCGCGGTGCTGCTCGACCAGCCGCTCGGCGCGCTGACCCTGGCCGGGCTGGTCCTCGCCTCGGCCGGCACCTTCCTGGCGAACCGTGTCCACCGCTGAACGGCGGGAGGGCCGGGCGCTCGACCCGGCCGGTCCGCGCCCTCCTCAGGCTCCGGCCGCCGCCCGCTGGGTCGTCTCCCGCTGGTCGGCGATCAGGTCCTCGATGTCGTCGGCGCAGTCGCCGAACCGGTGTTCGCTCCGGCGGCCCCGCGCACCGCCCGCGCCGCCCCCCACCGGCGCACCGACCAACACCCCTCCCGCACCGCACGTCCACTGTGAGGCCGACCCATCATGACCAACGTCGCCGTGCTCAACTACGGCCAGGGCCACGACTACCCCGGGATGTTCCCCGAACTCGCCGACAAGCTGCAGGTGTTCAGCCAGAACGAGCTCAAGAACACCGAGCGGCTGGCCCGCTACGAGTACGTCCCGGACTCCGACGCCGTCCCCTACACGGAGCTGGCGATCCGCCGGCTGCACCGGCAACGGCCGTTCACCCACATCATCACCGACAACGAGTACGACCTGGAACGGGCCGCCCGGATGCGCGCGGACTTCGGCCTGGGCGGCCAGACCCCGGACAGCGCCCGGTCGTTCCGCGACAAGGCGGTGATGAAGGAGGTCGCCGGCCGGGCCGTGCCGACCGCCCGCTGGGCCCGGCTCGACACGGTCGTCGACCTCACCGGCCTCATCGAGGCGGTCGGCTACCCCGTGGTCGTCAAACCGGTCAGCCAGGGCGGCTCGCGGGACATCGCGGTGCTGCACGGGGACGAGGAACTGCTCGCCTTCGCCCGGCGGCGCTGGCGCGAGGACCTGATGGCCGAGGAGTTCGTCGACGGCCCGATGTACCACGTCGACGCGGTGCTCGGCGACGGCTACCGCTTCGTCGCCTCCTCCCGCTACCTGCGCAGCTGCCTCGGGGTCTTCACCGGGCAGAACAACGGCTCGGTCCAGCTGCACCCGGAGAGCGGGATGGCCCGGCGGCTGGAGGAGTTCCTCGACCGGACGCTGTCCGCCTTCGACGTCCCGCCGGTCAGCGCCTACCACCTGGAGGTGTTCCACACACCGGACGACGAGCTGGTGATGTGCGAGATCGCCTCGCGGGTCGGCGGCGACCGCATTCCGTGGCTCACCCGGGCCACCTACGGGGTGGACCTGCACACCTCGGTGCTGCGCCAGTCCGCCGGGCTGCCCGTCCAGCCGCCGCCGGCCGCGCCGCCGACCGAGGTGCACGGCTCGGTGTCCGTCCTGCCGCAGGGGCGGCCGGTACGTGCGCCGGGGCGGCCGCCGTTCCCGTGGGTGCGGCACTACCAGGTGAACGAGGAACTGGAGCCCGGGGCGGTCACCCTCTACAGCGCCTCGCACCTGTGCTTCGTGATCGTCGCCGGTGCCGACGCGGAGCAGGTCGAGGAACGGTTGTTGCGGGCCGAGGCCTGGCTGATGGCGAACCTGGAGGAGTGCTGATGCCGTACAAGATCCTGGTCCTGATCTCCGAAGTGCACCGGTTCAAGATGTTCGACAACCAGTCGATCATCCCGACCGCGCTGTACCGGGAGGGCCACGAGGTCCACGTGGGGGACATCGACTCGCTCGGCGTGCACGATTCGGTGGTGGTGTGCGACCAGGTGCGGCTGAGTGAGGAGTTCGCCGCCGACGGCGACTTCCCGGCGCACCGCCGGTCGTACTCCTCGGCCGAGGAGTACGATCTGGTCTGGGTGCTGGCCGGAACGCACCCGGAGGCGCTCACCGACTGCGTCCAACTGCTCTGGCAGCTCAACCAGCGGGTGCCGTTCGTCAACGACGCCACCGCGCTGTTCTACCTCAACGCGAAGAGCAACCTGGGCGTGCTGGTGCCGCGCGAGCACCTGCCCGTCACCTACGTCTCCAACGACCTGGAGGTGTTCAACGGGCTGGTCGAGGCGGACCCGGAGCGCTCCTGGGTGGTCAAGCCGACCAACCAGGGGTGCGGGGCGGATGTCTTCGTGGTCAACGAACGAGACCGCAACCGCACCGCGCTGCTCTCCTCGGCCACCGGCAACGCCCAGTCCCGTCAGGTCAGTTACGGCCGTGACGTGATCGGAATGACGAAGCGGCACGCGGTGCTCCAGTCCTACATCCCGAACGTGCGCAGCAACGAGAAGCGGGTCATCGTGGCCGGCGACACCCCGGTGTCCGGCTTCCTGCGCTTCCCCCGGGAGAACGACAACCGGGCCAACGCCACGGTCGGCGCCCGCTACGAACCGCTGCGGCTGACGCCGGAGGAGGACGAGTTCGTCCGGAAGCTGGGCAAGCGGCTGATGGACCACGGCATCTTCTGGGCCGGGCTGGACCTCGCCTACCCGTATGTGATCGAGGTCAACCTGGAGAACCCGGGCGGGCTGGGCTACCACCAGCGGTTGACCGGCGAGGACCACTCCGCGAAGGCGGTCAACACCGCGCTGGCCGCCCTGCGTTCGGCGGGCCGACTGGCCTGAAGGTGCGGCATCGGGCACCGGGGTGCACGAGGCGGGCGGCGCCGGGCGGTCCGCTCCGCCGCCCGTACCCGGAGTCGCCCCGGTCCCTCCGCCCGGCCCTCCCCGGCTACTGCCCGGCGTGGGCTGGGGCCCAGGAGGTGCCGTTGGGGAAGTAGTTCGGCGCGTCGTGCACGCCCACGGTGCGGAACGGCCGGTCGTCGTCGAGGTCCACCGCGAAGGACACCGGTTCCACCCCCCTCCGGCCTGCGGTTTCACTCCCGACTGGAACGGCCGGCCGGAACGCTCCGGGGCCTGCCGCGGGCGAGTGCGGTCAGGACGGCGGCGCCGAGGGGGGAGCCGGGGGCGGCGAGTGCGTAGGGGAGGGAGAAGTGGTTGTGGGCGGGGGCGACGAGGTCGGTGAGGGCGGTGCGGGGGCGTAGGGCGGCGGCCATCAGGGCGTGCTGGCGGGCGTACTCGGCGGTCTCGTCGGCGCCGCGGGCGAGGACGACGGGGGGCAGGCGCGGCGGGAGGTGGTGCAGTGGGCTGTTGCGGTGGGCGGCGGCCGGGTCGAGGGCGAGCGCGTCGTTGACGTAGCAGAGGCGGACGGGTTCCAGGTCGTACATGCCGCTCAGCAGGGTGGCGCCGGCGATCGCGGCGGAGACGTCGGGCCCGTGGTGGGGGGTGCCGGGGACGCGGGGGAGCAGGGCCATGGCGGCGAGGTGGGCGCCGGCGGAGTGGCCGGCCAGGTGGAGGCGGTCGGGGGCGAAGCCGAGGGCGTCGGCGTGGTGGTGGAGCCAGTGGACGGCGCGCCGGACCATGGCGACCATGTCGTCCAGCCGGGTGTCGGGGGCCAGGCCGTAGCCGACGACCGCGACGGCGGCGCCGGCCCGGAGCAGCGGCGGGGCGGGGAAGGCGGAGTCGTCCTTGGACAGTTCCTGCCAGTTGCCGCCGTGGACGAAGACCAGGAGCGGGGGCGGGCCGTCAGGGCCGCCGGGGCCGTCGGGGGCGGGGAAGTAGTCGAGGGTCTCGGCCGGGTGCGGGCCGTACGGGAGGCCGGTGAGGACGGGGTGGCGGCGGCGGGCGTTCGCGCTGTCCCGTGCGTAGCGGTCCAGGTAGGCCCGGAGGTCGGGGACGCGGTGGCTGGGGGTGTACTGGCGGTCGAGGGCCGCGCGGTCCATGCCCCGGTAGACGGGGACGGGGGCGCGGCCGGGTATGAGCGTCGGGGCCGGGCTCTCGGGCACGGGAGGTCGCCTCCGCGGTACGTCGGTGGAGCCGTCGGACATGGAGCCGTCGGACGGTGAAGGGGCAAGGAGGTGAACGGGCAAGGAGGTGAAGGGGCAAGGCGGTGTCGGGAGCGGTCAGTCGAGGATGGTGACCGTCTGGTCGAGCGGAGCCCGGCCCACCCGGTAGCGGGGGGCGGCCGGGTCGGGGTGGCCCACGGAGAGGCCGCAGAAGAGCACGAGGGAGGCGGGCGGCGACAGGACGTCCGCGACGGTGCGGTGGTAGACGGACCAGGCCATCTGCGGGCAGCTGTGCAGCCCTTCGGCGCGCAGCAGCAGCATGACGGTCTGCAGGTACATCCCGAGGTCGGCCCACTGGGCCGGGCCCATCGACCGGTCGATGTAGCTGAACAGCGCGGTGGGCGCGCCGAAGCAGTCCCAGTTCCGGACGACGGCCCGCTGCCGGGCGTCCCGGTCCTCGCGGGGGATGCCGAAGGCGCGGTAGCGCTGTTCGGCGGCCTCCCGGCGCCGTTCCTGGTAGGGGGACTTGAGTTCGGGCGGGTACATCTCGAACTCGGGGTCGTCGCCCTGGTCGCCGGAGGAGGCGCGGGCGACGGCGAGCCGCTTGAGCCGTTCCAGCCGCTCCCCGGTGACCAGGTAGGTGTGCCAGGGCTGGAGGTTGGCGCCGGAGGGGGCGCGGGACGCGGCCGCGAGCACCCGTTCGAGCACCTCCCTCGGCACCGGTTGGTCGGTGAACCCCCGCACCGCCCGACGGGTCTCGACAGCCTCGTAGACGTCCACCAGCCGCGTCCTCACACCTCGCCCGACCGTTCCGGGGCCGCGTCCGGCACTGCCGGGCGTCCCGTTGCTGCAACGGTTCGGGCGCGGAGGAGGTGACGGCCGGGGGCCGAGGTCCCGCCGGACGGGTGTCAGCCGCCGACGGCGTAGCGGTCCAGGGTGCGGACGTACTCGGCGGCGCCCATCCGGCCGACCGACCCCAGCCGGTCCAGGTCGAGGTGGAAGCCGGTCTCGTCGACCAGTCCCTCCTCCGCGACGACGTGGACGACCTCGCCGATGACCACGGAGTGGTCGCCGACCGGCACGACCGAGGAGGTGCGGCACTCGAAGGCGAGCGGCGAGCCGTCGATGCGCGGCGAGCGGACGGCGTGCCCGGGCAGGGCGCGCAGCCCGGCCAGGTCGTACTCCGACTCGCCGTACGGGAGCGGCTTCGCCGTGGTGGTGGCGGCCTCGGCGTGCTTCTCGATCAGGACGTTGACGGTGAACTCCCCGGTGCCGCCCTCGGCGGGGAGGCGGGCGTTGCGGCAGGAGTCCTTCTCGGTGCCGTCGGCCCGCCGGCTGGCGCAGAAGAGCAGCGCCATCGGGGAGTAGCCCACGGCCGTGTAGTACGAGAAGGGCGCCAGGTTGACGGCCCCGCCGGGGGAGACCGTGCTCACCATGGCGATCGGCCGGGGGACCACGCTCCACAGCAGCAGGCGCTGGCGCTGGCGGGCGGTCATGGATGCCACGTCGACGTGCAGCATGGCTCGGTCGCTCCTACGGACTTCAGGCTTCGGACGTCGGGTGATGGGGGCAGGGGCCCTACACCGGGCTGGTGGCGAGCACCTCGGTGTGCGGGTTGCCGCGCAGCTGCCGCAGGTCGCGGAACGGGAGGGTGATCCGGCGCAGCAGGTAGTCCTCCCCGGAGGTGCCGCCGGTGCCCTGCTGCCCGCCGACCATCTTGGTCACCAGGCCCAGGTGGGCCACCTTCCAGCGCCAGTAACCGTTGCCCACGTCGAGCAGCGCCTCGGCGACCCGGTGCGGGCCGCCGCAGGCGACGCCGAGGCGGCAGACGTCGGCGGCGCTCAGGCCCTGCCGGTCGGCGTCGGCCAGGAAGGCCCGGTACAGCTCGCTCGTCTCGGTGCCGTCCTCCAGCAGCCGGCCGAGCACCCGGAACTGCTGCGACTGGGCGCCGCTGGCGGTGCCGAGGTAGGGCCGGAACCGGACGAAGTGCCGCAGCGGGAGGCGTTCCAGGACGATCACCTGCTCGTGCAGGACGCGGAGCAACTCGGCGGCCCGCTGGAGGAGTTCGACCCCGTCCTCGGCTCCGCCGGCCGGGTCGCCGGGGGCGTTCAGGAGGTCCCGGGCCAGTCGCAGGTCGGCCACGATCTGTTTGAGCCACAGCTCGCAGGACTGGTGGGCGACGATGAAGAAGTGCTCGGCCAGGGCCACGCTCCGGTCGGTGGACTCGGGGAAGCGGGTCTGCTGGAGCGAGAGCAGGGTGTCCATCTGGAGGTAGGTGGAGTAGGTCAGGTCGGTGATCGTCTCGGTGACGGCTTCGGTCATGGTCAGCTCCGCATCAGAGGGCCCGCGCCGGGCGCGGGGTGGAGTCGCCCGGGGTGGAGGCGCCCGGGTCGGCGGTGCTCGGGTCGGCGGTGCTCGGGTCGGCGGTGCTCGGGGCGGGGAGGCGCGGTGCCGGGGCGGCCGTCGCGTCGACGGTCACCGCGTCGAGGAAGGCGGCGAGGTCGGCGAGGACGCCCTCGGGGTGCTGGAACAGGTGGAAGTGGTGGCCCTCGCGTTCGAGGAGGCTGAACGGTCCGGTGGTGACGGCCGCCCACTCGGCGACCAGGGCGCGGTCGACCAGCGGGTCCAGGGTGCCGTGGTGGCAGCGGACCGGGCAGGCCAGCGGCGCGGTCCGCGGCTCCACCCGGTACTGCTCGTGCGCGGTGAGGTCCGCGCGCAGGACGGGCAGGACGGCCTCCGCGACCTCCGGCTCCTCGGGGAGGTCCGGGTCGATGCCGCCCAGGGAGCGGATCAGGGACCACAGGACCTCGTCGGACAGTCCGCAGGCCCGGATCCGTCCGGCCCGGCCGGGCGGCGGGCAGCTGGAGGCCAGCAGGCCGGCCGGCGGGCGCCCCAGGGTGCCGAGGGTGACGGCGGTCTCGTAGCCGACGAGGGCCCCGAGGCTGTGCCCGAACAGCACGGTGGGCAGCGGTGGCAGGCGCAGGAGTTCGGAGGCCAGCTCCGCGCTCAGCGCGCGCACGTCGGTGGACGGCGGTTCGCCGAAGCGGTCGCCGTGCCCCGGGTACTGCACCGCCAGTAGCTCGACGGTCGGGGGGAGGGCGGTGGACCACGGGCCGTAGCCGGCCGCGCTGCCGCCGGAGTGCGGGAGGCAGACCAGCCGTGCCGTGGCCGCGGGCGCTCGGACCAGTGTCCGCAGGCAGTGGTCGCGGCGGGTACGAAGCATGACGGAACTCCTCCGCTTCGGAGTACGGGTGCTTCGGCAGGTGTCCGCAATCTTTCGGCTCTTCCTCCCTGACCGGACCGGCCACGAAAGAGTTCTGACACAACTGAAAGAGATCCGACACAACTGGCGCGGGCCGGTTCGGGCCTCTGTGAGGATCCGGTCACCGGGCCCGTGCCGAGCACTGCACGCAGTGCGTTTCCCGTCTTCCGTGGGGTTTGTGGACGATGAGCCGAACCGTGACCGCCTCGCTCGACCTGACCGACTCACGCACCTTCCTGGCGCACGATCCCTTCGAGTTCTTCGCCGGGGTACGGGCGAACGAGCCGGTGTACTGGCACGCCGCCGCGGCCGACCGGCCGGGCTTCTGGGTGGTGGCCGGGTACGCCGACGTGGTCGCCTGCTACGGCGCCGCCGACGCGCTCGCCTCGGGCCGCGGCACCGTGCTCGACGTGCTCCTGCGCGGCGACGACTCGGCCGGCGGCCGGATGCTCGCCGTCACCGACCGCCCCCGCCACCGCGGGCTGCGCGCGCTGCTGTGGCGGGCGCTGTCGCCGAAGGTCCTCGACACCGTGGCCCGCAAGGTCGAGCGGCGCACCACCGGACTGGTCGGTGCCGCGCTCGACGCCGGCACCGTGGACTTCGCGACCGACGTCGCCGAGCACGTGCCGATGAACACCATCTGCGACCTGCTGTCCGTCCCGGAGGCGGACCGGCCGGACCTGCTGCACTGGAGCAAGGGCGCGCTGACCGGGGCGGACGAGCTCGACTCGCTCGAGTCCCGCAACGAACTGGTGCTGTACTTCATGGACTTGGCGCAGCAGCGGCGCGAGTCCCCGGGCGAGGACGTGATCAGCACGCTCGCCACCGGCCTGGTCGACGGCGAGCCGCTGAGCCTGGACGACATCGCGCTCAACTGCTACAGCCTGATCATCGGCGGCGACGAGTCCTCCCGGGTCTCCGCCGTCAGCACGGTCAAGGCGCTGGCCGAGAACCCCGCGCAGTGGCGGGCGCTCCGGGACGGCCGGGTGGACCTCGACTCCGCCGTGGAGGAGGCCCTGCGCTGGGCCACCCCGGCGTTCCACTTCGCCCGCACCGCCACCCGCGACCAGCTGATCGGCGGTCAGGAGGTGCGGGCGGGGGACATCGTGTCGCTGTGGAACATCTCGGCCAACAACGACGAGCGGGCGTTCGCCGAGCCGCGCTCCTTCGACCTCTCCCGCTCCCCGAACAAGCACGTCGCGCTGGGCCACGGCGCCCACTTCTGCCTGGGCGCCTTCCTCGGCCGGGTCGAACTGCGGGCTCTGCTGGGCGTGTTGGCCGAGGCGGTGCGCGGCGTGGAGGTGACCGGGCCGGCCACCCGGATCCGGTCCGCCTTCCTCAACGGCTACAGCTCCCTGCCGGTGCGGCTGCTCCCGCGCTGAGCATCCCGGGCGGGGCCCGGGAACCGGAAACGAACGGAGAAGAGGGACAACCATGCGGGTGACGGTCGACCGACAGCGCTGTATCGGCTCGGGGATGTGCGTGATCACCGCGGACGAGGTCTTCGCCCAGCGGGACGAGGACGGCACCGTCCGGCTGCTCGGGGCGGAGGTGGCGGACGAACTCGGGGACCGGGTGCGGCAGGCCGCCCACCTCTGCCCCTCGCGGGCGATCACCGTCGGCGTCGGGCCGGAGGTGGAGCGGTAGCGCGCGCAGCGAGCCGGGGCGCCCCCCGAGGGAGGCGCCCCACCGGCGTTCCCGGACCCTTCCCGGACCGCCCCCGCTACGCGGTGAAGGCGGCGAAGTCGACCGCGCCGACCCGCTCCGGGTCCAGCAGGATCTGGATCCGGGTGATCCGCCCGCCGCGCACCGAGAAGCCCATGACCGAGGTCGGCGCGCCGTCCCGGGTGACCAGGGCGCCGGGTGCGCCGTTGACCAGCACCGGGAAGACCGCCACCCCGCCCTGGCGGAACAGCGAGGCGCGCCCCGCCACCGGCCGGGCGCCGCGGATCGAGGCGGTGGCGGCGGCGAGGGCGGGCCCGCCGTCCGCGCGCAGCTCGACGTCCGGGTCGAGGACGGCCACCAGCCCGTCCAGGTCGCCGTCCCGGGCCGCCGCGAAGAAGGCGTTCACCAGCGTGCGGCGGGTCGCGAAGTCGCCGCCGGAGTCCGCCTCGCGCTCCTCCTGCACCCGGCGGCGCCCCCGGCTGGCGAGCTTGCGGGCCGCCGCCGGGGTCTTCCCGACGACGGCCGCGATCTCGTCGAAGGGCAGGTGGAACATGTCGTGCAGGACGAAGGAGACCCGCTCGGCCGGGGCGAGGGTGTCCAGCACGATCAGCAGGGCGAGGCTGACCGAGTCGCTCAGCAGCGCCTCGTCCTCCGGGCCGTTGGACGGCTCCTGCCCGACGACGACGTCCGGCAGGTGCACTCCGACCGGGTCCTCGGGCCGGGCGGCGCGGGAGCGGAGGATGTTCAGACAGATCCGGCCGATCACCGTGGTGAGCCAGCCGGCGAGGTTCGCCACCTCGTCGGCGTCGCTGCGGCTGAGTCTGATCCAGGTCTCCTGGACGGCGTCCTCGGACTCCGCGTGCGAGCCGAGCATGCGGTACGCCACGGCCCGCATGTGCGGCCGGTGCCGCTCGAACTGCTCTGCCAGCCGATCGTGGTCGGGCACGGTCACATTCCTCGGTCGGGAGGGGTCATCACTACGGGGGCGGCGAGCCGCCCCCGTCGTTCGTGGACCTTACTTGGAGCGCGGGATGATCACACTGGGTATCACACATATCACACGACTCCGGAGGGGCGAGAGGCCATGACCCTCTCCCTCACGGAGTCGCGACGCCGGCGGCTGACCCTGTTCGCGATGTGCATGGCCACGTTCATGACCTCGCTCGACCTGACCATCGTGAACGTGGCCCTCCCGTCGATGCAGAGCGAACTGCACATGGGCGCCGCCGAGCTGGAGTGGGTGATCAGCGCGTACTCGCTGAGCCTGGCCGCGGTCATCCCGGCCAGCGGAGCGCTCGGCGACCGGTACGGCCGCAAGCGGATCTTCCTGACCGGGATGGTCGTCTTCTCGATCGGCGTGGTCGCCTGCGCCGTGGCCTGGAACGCGCTCTCGCTGATCGCCTTCCGGGCGGTGCAGGGCCTGGGCGGGGCCGCGATGCTCGCGCTGGGGCTGTCCATCATCACGGAGACCTACCCGAAGGAGCAGCGGGCCTCGGCGATCGGCGCCTGGGCGGCGATCGGCGGCACCGGCTTCGGCGCGGGCCCGGTCGGCGGGGGCATCCTGCTGACCTTCTTCGGCTGGCAGTCGGTCTTCTGGATCAACCTGCCGTTCGCCGCCCTGGGCATCGCCTGCACCTTCCTGGCGGTGCGGGAGTCACGCAACCCGCAGGCCCGCCGGCTCGACGTGCCGGGGATCGTGCTCAGCGCGCTCGGGCTGGTCTGCCTCACGCTCGGCTTCGTCGAGTCCGCCGACCACCCGTGGGGCTCGGCCGTGGTGGCGTTCCCGCTGGCGGCCGGGGTGGTCCTGCTGCTGGCCTTCCTCGGGTGGGAGCGCCGTGCCCCGCACCCGATGATGCCGCCCGCCCTGCTGCGCGCGCGCAGCTTCGCGAGCGCCTCGGGGATCTACCTGCTGTGCTACGGCGGCATGAGCGGCGCGCTGTTCTGGGTGACGCTGTACTTCCAGGACGTGGCGGGCTGGTCGGTGCTGCGCACCGGGCTGTCGTGGCTGTTCATGAACATCCCGTTCCTCACCATGGCGCAGTTCGGCGGCCGCCTGGACTCGCGGTTCCGCTCGGTGACGGTGGCCGTCTCGGGGATCCTGCTGGCCGCGGTCGGGGTGTTCCTGCTCAGCCGGGCCGGGACCACGCCCTTCGCGGTCAGCGCGCTCGGGTACGTGCTGTACGGCGGCGGGTTCGGCACCTTCGTGCCCGCCGTGACCCACGTGGCCATGCGGGACGTGCCCCCGGGGGCCTCCGGCGCCGCCTCGGGCGTGCTGAACGCCTCGCGGCAGATCGGCAGTTCGGTGTGCCTCGCGGTGCTGGGCGCCGTCGGCGTCAACTCGGCGGTCTCCGCCTGGCAGGAGAAGACGGCCGGGCTGGACGGGGCCCAGCGGGCCGAGGTGCTGGAGCGGTCGCGGGAGGTCGGCGGCGGGCGGCTGCACACGGTGGTGGAGGCGCTCGGCGAGCCGTTCCGGCAGCCGGCCGTCGACTCCTTCCTGCACGGCTACCAGCTGTCGATCGGGATCGCCGCCGCGGCCACGGCGGTGGCGGCGGTGCTGGCCTGGGCCGGGTTCCGGCAGCGCGCCGGACAGCTGCCGACGGCCCCGGAGCCGACCACCCCGGAGTCGAGTACTCCGGAGCCGGCCGGACCCCGACCGGCGGGCGGTTCGTCCGCCGACGAGGTGACGGTGGCCGGAAAGGGTCTGCGCCCCCGTCCGTGACCCATGTCACGCGGGTGCGCGGATAGAGCTCGGGCAAGGTAGGAGGTGGTCCGAACCACCGGTACGTCGCGCCCGCTCCCGGATTCCAGGGGGGCGGGCACGGCGCTGCCGAGGGCCGAGTGCCCAGCAGCAAACGTGTGCTTACCAGTCGGTGAACGTGTGCAACCGGGCCTTGCGGAGCCCCGCCCCGGCGGGAGGCCGCGGGCCCGGCCGTGAGCCGCGCCGGGCGTCGATTCCCACTGCCTTCGGGGCGGTTCGTACGAGAAAGCAAGGAAAGCCGAGACTGCCTTTTTCTCTGACGAGGGAGACACCCTTGAGCAAAGGTGTCACGTTAATACGATGGCCCATCGAGGCGGACAAACGGAATCACTGCCGAAAGGCGGGAATTCCCTGCCTGCTCGTCGTGGAGGCCGGCAATGACGCTCCCGTGTGCGTCGACCCCGGGGAGGACTGGATCAGGTCGCCGGCCCCGCGCGGGGACGTCGAGGCGCGCATCCAGGCGCTGTCCCAACGCGTGTACGGGCGCAGGGTCCCGACCGTCGACTCCACCGGGGTGCTCTGCTTCGGCGGCAACTCGGTCGCCATCTCCACCACCCAGGTGGGGATCATGGAGGAACTCGTCGCCCACTACGGCGAGGTGGTGTACCGGGCCGAGCTGGAGCAGCAGGTGGTCCGGGCCACCGGAGCGATCTCCAGGAACGCCCTGGACCTGCAGATCATGCGGCTGCGGAGGCGGATCTCCGAGGTCGGCCTCTGCATCCGGACGGTGTGGGGCCGCGGCTACATCCTGGAGGCGGACGGCCTGTGACCGGCGGCGCCGACCGCGGCTGACACCCCGCGCGGGCGGCACACCGCGAAGCCCGTACGCCGTACAGCCGGCACGCCGCCACCCCGGCATGCGGCCGGTGCCCTCTGCCCGTACCTCACACGGGCAGAGGGCGTCCCGCCGGGCCGGGCTCAGGCGTCGAGCGAGGCCTGGACGTCCGGGGTGATGTGCGGGTCGGCCTTGTCGATGCTCCAGGTTCCCGCGGTGTAGGCGGGGATCTCGGCGACGGCCTCCGTCATCGGAACTCTCCTTCGAACGGTCGTGAGTCACAAGCCCCGCGGTGCGCGGGTCATCAGTACGACGGACCGTGAACCCGGAAGGTGACCGATGGATCAGCGCCAACTGCTGGCGGAATTCTTCGAGGAGAGCCGAACGGCGCTGCTGGGGCTCGCGTACCGCATCCTCGGCTCCCGGGAGGAGGCCGAGGACGCGGTGCAGGAGACCTGGCTGAGGCTGGACCGCGCCGACACCACGGCGGTGCGCAACCTGCCCGGCTGGATCCGCACCGTCGCCTCCCGGGTCTGCCTGGACGCGCTGCGCAGCCGGTCGGGTGGCCAACAGCGGTGCGGGGGCGAGGAGTTGACGCACACCTGCGGCCCCGGCGCGGAGGCGGACCCGGAACAGGAGGCGCTGGCGGCCGAGTCGGTGGGCCTCGCGCTGCGGGTGGTCCTGCACGCGCTGAGCCCGGCCGAGCGGGTCGCGTTCGTGCTGCACGACGTCTTCGGGGTGCCCTTCGACGAGATCGGCGCGCTCCTCGACCGCAGCCGGACCACCGCCAAGAAGCTGGCCAGCCGGGCCCGGCAGAAGGTGCGGTCCCCGCTGGAGCGGCACCCGGTGGAGCCGGAGCGCCACCGGGAGGCGGTGGCGGCCTTCCGGCTCGCGGCCGCCACCGGGGACACCGGGCTGATCGCCGCCGCCCTGGCGCCCGACGTGGTGCGGGCCGCCCCGGCCCCGGCTCCGGCCCCCGCCCGGCCGCCCCGACCAGCGCGGGCGGAGCGCCTCTTTCGCAAATCTTTTTCCGCCGAACGGCCCGGCCGGGGCCCGTGCCAGAGTCGGTGTGCGGCGGCCGAGGACCAGGCCGCGCACCAGGACGTACGCCGTGACCAGGACGTACACCGTGACCGAGGACAGCGCGACCGTCGGTTCCCGACGGGACGCCAGGAGGTTCCTCCCCATGCCCCCCACGCCCATGACGGGGGCCGGCGGCCGCACGACGGCCGGACCGGTCTCCGCGACCGCGTTCAGAACCCTGATGGCGGGCTTCCCCGCCGGCGTCGCCGTCATCACCGCCGCAGACGAGGCCGGCCGGCCGTACGGCACGACCTGCACGGCGATCTCCAGCGTGTCGGCCGACCCGCCCACCCTGCTGGTGTGCATGCAGCGCTCCAGCCGTACCCTCGCCGTCCTCGAACGGAGCGGCGGCTTCGCGGTGAACCTGCTCGACGACCGGGCCCGCGCCGTCGCCGAACTCTTCGCCGCCCGGGGGCCCGACCGCTTCGAGCACGTCGGGTGGACCGCCCGCCCGGACTGGGCCGGCCCGCACCTCGACCGGGCCGCGCACTCCGTCGCCGACTGCCGGATCACCGGCTCGGTGACCGTCGCCGACCACGTGGTGCTCTTCGGAGAGGTCTACCGGGCCGCCGCGGCGGACGACGGACGGCCGCGGCCGCTGGTCCACGGACTGCGCGCGTACTGGTCCCTCGGCGGCCGCGGCGCCCTGCCCGACGCACCATCGGACCCGACCACGGAGGCCCAGAGATGACGACCTACGGAATATCCCTGCTGCCCGACACCCCGCCGCTGGTGCGCAGCGCCGAGGAGTACTACGGCAACCTGCTGGCGGTGTCCGAACTGGCCGACGACCTCGGCCTCGAGTACGTCAAGATGACCGAGCACTACCTGCACGCCTACGGCGGCTACTGCCCCGACCCGCTCGCCTTCCTCTCCGCCGTCGCCGCGCGCACCAGCCGGGTGCGGCTGATGACCGGCGGCATCCAGGCCTCCTTCCACCACCCGATCCAGCTCGCGGCCCGCACCGCGCAGCTCGACGCGCTCAGCGGCGGCCGGCTGGACGTCGGCTTCGCCCGCGCCTTCCTGCCGTACGAGTTCGACGCCTTCGGCATCGACCTGGACAGCAGCAAGGACCGGTTCCGGGCGGTGGTGGACGCGGTGGTGCGGCTGTGGACCGAGTCCCGGGTGAGCGAGGACACCCCCTTCTTCCGCTACCGGGACGCCGACTCCCTCCCGCTGCCCACCCAGGACCCCCACCCCCCGGTGTGGGCCGCCGCGCTGATCACCCGCTCCAGCTTCGAGTGGATCGGCGACTCCGGCTACAACCTGCTGATCGCCTCCGCCCCCAGCCGCGAACAGGTCGGCCAGGTACGGGAGATGATCGACCTGTACCGGCAGCGCTTCGCCGCGGCGCCGAAGAACGCCGGCCGCCGGCCCCAGGTCGCGATCAGCGTCGCGCTGTACCTGGCCGACTCCGACGAGGAGGCCGTGGCGGAGGGCAACGCCGCGCTGCGCCGGCACTGGGACGCCTTCGGCGCGGCCGCGGAGTCCTGGCGCGAGCGCAGCTCGACCTCCTACCAGGGCTACCGCGAGGCCATGGTGGACAAGCACCAGGCCGGCCCCAGCGAGGCGGCGGGCCTGGCGGTGATCGGCTCCCCGCGCAGCGCGGTCGAGCAACTGCGGCGCATCGAGGCCGAGTTGGGGACGGACGTGGTGCTGTTCCAGCTCGACTACGGCCAGCAGTCGCTGGAGAGCATGTCGCGCAGCCTGAAGCTGTTCGCCACCGAGGTCCGCCCGCGGCTGGGCGAGGCGCCGTGACCGCGCCCGTCCGTACGGCGGCCGCACCCGCGGCCGCGCGAGCCCGTACGGTCGCCGAACTGTTCGAGGAGCAGGCGGCGCTCCGCCCCGGGGCGACGGCCGTGCTGTACCGGGACACCGCGCTCGACTACGGCCGGCTCAACGCCCGGGCCAACCGGCTGGCCCGGCTGCTGATCGACCGCGGCGTCGGCCCGGACCACCTGGTGGCGCTGGCCGTGCCGCGCTCGCCCGAGCTGGTGGTGGCCCAGCTGGCCGTGCTCAAGGCGGGCGGCGCCTACCTGCCGCTCGACCCCCGCTACCCCGCGTCCCGCAAGGCCTTCATGGTGCGGGACGCGGCACCGCGGCTGCTGCTGCGCACCGCGGCCGCCCGGCCCGAGGGCGTGGAACTGGACGAGGTCGTGCTCGACTCCGCGGAGTGCGCGGCGGCCTGCGCCCGGTACGGCGACGGGAACGTCCGGCAGGACGAGCGCCTGGCTCCGCTGTCGCCGCACCACCTGCTGTACGTGATCTACACCTCCGGCTCCACCGGCACGCCGAAGGGCGTCGCCGTCCCCCAGGAGGGCGTCGCCGACCTGGTCGCCACCCAGGCCGAGCACCTGCGCCCGGCCCCCGGCGAGCGGGTGCTCTCCTGGGCCTCGGTCAGCTTCGACGCCGGGTTCTGGGACCTCTCGCTGGCCCTGCTGCACGGCGCCGCCCTGGTGGTCGCCGACGACGAGGACCTGCTGCCGGGCGACGCCCTGCACGGGACGCTGGCCAGGCACGCGATCGACCACGCCACCCTGCCGCCCGCCGCACTGAGTGTGACGGACAGTCAGAACGTGCTCCAGGGCGGCACGGTGACCTCCACCGGCGACGCCTGCACCCCCGCACTGCTGGGCGCCTGGGCGCCCGGGCGCCGGATGTTCAACGGCTACGGCCCCACCGAGGTGACCGTCGGCTGCACCCTCGCCGGGCCGATCGACGCGGCGGACGGGGTCGACATCGGCGTCCCCTGGACCGGGGCGCGGGTGTACGTGCTGGACGAGCGGCTGCGGCCGGTGGCCGACGGCGCGGAGGGCGAGCTCTACCTGGGCGGCTCCGGGCTGGCCCGCGGCTACGTCGGCCGCCCCGGGCTGACCGCGACCCGCTTCCTGCCCGACCCGTTCGGTCCCCCCGGCGCCCGGATGTACCGCTCGGGCGACCGCGGCCGGCGCACCGCCGACGGCCGGTTCCACTTCGCCGGCCGGGCCGACGGGCAGGTCAAACTACGGGGCTTCCGGGTCGAGTTGGGCGAGATCGAGGACCGGCTCACCCGGCAGCCAGACGTGGACCTGGCCGCGGTGCTGGTACGGGGCGGACAGGCCGACGCGCGCCTGGTCGGCTACGTCACCCCGAGCCCCGGCGCCGCCCTCGACCCCGCGGCGCTGCGCGCCCGACTCGCCGACGTGCTGCCGGAGTTCATGGTGCCGGCCCGGATCGAGGTGCTCGACGCCTTCCCCACCACCCCGAACGGGAAGATCGACCGCGCCGCCCTCGACCGCACCGCGCCGGACCGTCCTGCCTCGGACCGTCCTGCCCTGGACAGTGCGACCGGATCCGACGGCGGCGCGGAGCCCGGTTCCCGGGAGGAGCGGCTGTACCGCACGATCGCCCGGCTGCTCGACCTGCCGCGGGTCGAGCCGGAGGCCAACTTCTTCGACCTGGGCGGGAATTCACTGCTGGCGGGGCGGCTGATCGGCGCGCTGCGCGAGGAGCTCGGGGTGCGCGTGCCGATCCGCTCGGTCCTCGCGGCACAGGACCTGCGGGAGATCGCCCGGGCCCTGCACGGGTGACAGACCACGAAGGGCCGCCCGGCGGGACCCCGCGCGGCGCGGCGAGGAAGGGAGATTCCGTGACCATCGACGACGCGACCGGTTCCGCGACCGGGTCCGCAACCGATTCCGCCGGCGACCCCGCCGGCGGCTCCGCGACCGGGCAGCTCACCCGCTTCCCCATCCTGAAGGAGCCCGCCTGCCCCTTCGACCCGCCCTCCGCCATGCGCGAGCTCGGCGCCGGCCCGGTCCGGGTCCGGCTCTGGGACGGCAGCACCCCCTGGCTGGTCACCGGCTACGACCTCGGGCGCAAGCTCCTGGTCGACCCCCGGGTCAGCGCCGACTCGACCAGGTCCGGCTACCCGCACTTCGACCTGGGCAGCCGCGAACGGCGCAAGGACGGCCGCTCCTTCGTCGCCCTCGACGACCCCGAGCACGCCCGCCAGCGCCGGATGGTCTCCCCGCCCTTCGCGATCCGCAACATCGACGCGCTCAAGGACGAGGTCGCCGACATCGTCAACGGGCTCATCGACGAGTTCCTCACCCGGCCCCGGCCCGCCGACCTGGTCGGCGGCCTCGCCTTCCCGACCTCCACCAAGGTGATCTGCCGGATGCTCGGCGTCCCGTACGCCGACCACGAGTTCTTCCAGGACGAGAGCACCCGGATGCTGCACCGGGACAGCTCGCCCGACATGGTGGTCGGCGCCCAGGAGGCGCTGCGCGGCTACCTGCGGGAGCTGATCGACCGCCAGCTGCGCGAGCCCGCCGACGGCCTGATCTCCGAGGTGATCGAGACCCAGGTCCGCCCCGGCGCGCTCAGCCCCGAACAGCTGTCGTACATCTCCATGACGCTGCTGGTCGCCGGCCTGGAGACCACCGGGAACATGATCGCCCTCGGCACGCTGGCCCTGCTGCGCAACCCCGAGCAGCTGGCGGTGCTGCGGGAGACCGACGACCCGGGCGTGGTCAACCGCGCCGTCGACGAGCTGCTGCGCTACCTCAACATCTCGCACTCCGGCCGCCGCCGGGTCGCCCTGGAGGACATCACCGTCGGCGACGTCGTGATCCGGGCCGGCGAGGGCATCATCCTGACCAGCGAACTGGCCAACCGGGACCCGGACAACTTCCCCGACCCGGACCGCCTCGACATCACCCGGGACGCCGCGCACCACCTGGCGTTCGGCTTCGGCCCCCACCACTGTCTGGGCCGCCCGCTGGCCGTCCTCGAACTGCAGACCGTATACGGCACGCTCTACCGGCGGATCCCGACGCTGCGCCTGGCCATCGACTTCGCCGACGTCCCGTTCAAGTACGACGGCGTGGCCTACGGCGTCCGCGAGCTCCCGGTCACCTGGTAGCGGCGGGAGGCCCCGATGAGCGACTCGTACGGGCCCGCGACGGCGGGCGGCGGCATCGTGGTGGTCGGGGCCGGGCTGGCCGGCCCGGTCGCCGCGCTCTACCTGGCCCGGCGCCACGGCCGGGTGACCGTCCTGGAACGGCACGCGGACCCCCGGCGGATCCCGGCCGGACAGGGCCGGTCGCTGATGGTGATCCTCTCCGAGCGGGGCCGGCGGGTGCTGCGGGAACTCGGCCTGGAAGCGGCGGTGCGGCGGATCTGCGCGCCGATCACCGGCCGGTGCGGGCACCTGCCGGACGGCAGCACCGCCGTCACCCCGTACAGCCGGGACGGCGCGGCGATCTGGGCGGTCGAGCGGCAGGCGCTGCACCGGCTGCTGCTGGACGCGGCCGAGGCCGAGCCGGGGGTCGACCTGCGCTTCGACCACCCGGTGCTGGCCGTCGACCCGGCGGCGCCCGCGCTGCTGGTCGGGGCGGGCGGCGCCGAGCGGTGGGTGCGGTGCCGGCACGTCATCGGCTGCGACGGCGTCCACTCGGCGGTGCGCGGCGCCCTCGTCGAGCGGGGCGCCCGGGCGCGGGTGAGCACCCTGGAACTGGCCTACCAGGAGATCGTCCTGGACCTGCCCGACTGCGACCGCGGGGTGATGCACTACTGGCCGGCCGGGGGCGCGCTGTTCGGGGCGTTCCCGCAGGTGTCCAGCCGGCGCTTCGCGGGCTCGGTGTTCTTCCGCCGGGAGGGCCCGCGCCCGTCCTACCGGGCCGCGGTCGGCGGGCGGGCCCTGGCCGAGCAGTTCGCCGCCGTCTTCCCCCGGCTGGCGGCCGGAATCCCGGACCTGGAGGAGCAGTTGGGCGCCAAGCCGGTCTCCGCCGTCCGGCTCACCCGGTGCGACCGGTGGGTCCTGGGCGGCACGGCCGCGCTGGTCGGCGACTCCTGCCACGCGATGGCGCCGTTCATGGGCCAGGGCATGAACGCCGCCTTCGAGGACGTCCGCACCCTGGTCGCCTGCCTGGACCGGGAGCGGGACTGGGAACGGGGCTTCGCCGCGTACGAGCGGATCCGCAAGGGCGACGGCGACGCGATCGCGGACATCTCCTACCGGCACTACTGGACGATGTCCCGGCTGCCGGACCCCCGGCACGAGGCGGAGGAGGCCATCGCGCGCCGACTGGTCGACCTGATGCCGGAGCGGTTCCGGCCCCTGTACGAGCGCTGCGCGTTCAGCGAGGAGAGCTACTCCCTGGCGCTCACCGAGGAGCACCGGCTGCGCGAGCTGGCCCGGCGGATCCTCAGCCGGCACGGCGCCGGCGCCGCCGAGCTGCCCGACCCGCAGCTGCGGGCCTTCGCCGGGGCAGGCTGAGCCGCGCGGTCTGCTCGGCCCGCTCCGCCTGCCCGGTCCGCTCTGCCTGCTCGGTCCGCCCGATCTGCGCGATTCGCGTGAACTGTCGTGTCACCAGCCAGAACTGACGGGAGATCAACGATGATTCTGGTCGTTTTCAGGTCGCGCTTCTCGGAGCGGTACGACCACGAGTACGAGACCACGGAGGACTACCTCGCCAAGAAGGTGCGGGCGGTCTACGGGGACGACCTCGTCCAGGTCAAGAACTACGAGACCGAGGACGGCGAACGCCTCGCCCTGGTGTGGTGGCGCGACCCCGAGACGCTGGCGCGGTGGCGCGCCGACGTGGAGCACCACAACGCCCAGCAGCAGGGGAAGGAGAAGTGGTACGCCTTCTACGAGTTGACCGTCGCCGAGGTGATCCGGACCAGCTCGACCCTGGAGCCCGAGGCGTACCCGGCGCCCTGAGCCCGCTGTCCCGGCCCCGGCGGGCGCCGTCACAGGGCGGCGAGGACCGCGCGCGTCGCCTCCCGGGTGCTCAGCGTGCCGCCGAGGTCCGGGGTGGTCCGTCCGGCCGCGATCGATCCGGCGACAGCCGCCTCGGTCGCGGCCGCCTCCGTGTCGTGGCCGAGGTGGCGCAGCAGCAGCGCGGCGGTCAGCAGGCAGGCGAAGGGGTTGGCGACGCCCCGGCCCGCGATGTCCGGCGCCGAGCCGTGCACCGGCTCGAACATCCCGAAGCCGCTCTCCGGGTTGAGGCTCGCCGAGGGCGCCAGCCCGATCCCGCCCGCCAGCGCGGCCGCGAGGTCGCTGAGGATGTCGCCGTGCGAGTTGCTGGCCACGATGACGTCGAACCGCTCGGGCTCGGTGACCAGCTTCATCGCGGCGGCGTCGACGTACAGGTGCCGGGTGGCCGTGCCGGGGTGCCGCTCGGCGGCCCGCCGCCAGCACTCCTGCCACAGCCGGCCGCCGGCCCGCACCGCGTTGGCCTTGTCCACCAGGCAGACCTCCCGGCGGGCGGTGGCGAAGGCGAAGTCCAGGATCCGGGAGACGCCGTGCCGGGTGTTGACGTCCGCGTCGACGGCCACCTCGTGGTCGGAGGAGGCGCGGAGGTTCCCGCCGATGCCGCTGTAGAGCCCCTCGGTGTTCTCCCGGACGATCACGCAGTCCACGGCGCGCCGGGCCGGGTCCCGCAGCGGGCTGAGCCGGTCGTGCCACAGGCGCACCGGCCGGTAGTTGGCGTACAGGTCGAAGGCGTAGCGCAGCTCCAGCAGGACGTCGCGCACGTACCCGGTGTGCTCCAGGTCCGGCCGCCCGATCGCGCCGAGCAGCACCGCGCCGCTCGCCGCCACCCGGGCCAGGTCCGCCTCGCCCAGTGCCACGCCCTCCCGGCGGTAGCGCTCCGCGCCCACGTGGTCCAGCACGTCGACGTCCAGCCCCAGGCCGAACGCCTCGACCAGCCCTAGCGCGGACTCGACCACCTCGGGGCCGATGCCGTCGCCCGGGATCACACTGATGGCAGCCACGGCCGACCCTTCCTCGCGGCGGACAGGACCAACTCCGCCCGGCCGGTGCGCAGTTCCGGCCGGGCCCAGGCCCAGGCTAGGCGCCGCCGCGGCGCGTACCCCCGGTTCTGTCGCGCTTCATTCACCCGGCGGCCGCCGTCGGCGCGGGCGGCGGGGATTCCCGGCTCCGGGTGCCCGGGTACGGATCGGTACGATCCCTGTATGGGTGGTGCGCGGGAAGAGGCCTGGGACGCCGATGCGGCGGAGCGGGCGGTGGCGGTGCTGAAGGCGGTGGCCGACCCGTCGCGGTACCGGCTGCTGTGGGCGCTGAGCCGCCGGGAGCTGCCGGTGAGCGAGCTGGCCGAGCTGCTGGGGGCGCACGTCGCGGCGACCTCGCAGCACCTGGCGAAGCTCCGGGCGGCCGGGCTGGTGGTGGCACGGCGGGAGGGGACCCGGATCTTCTACCGGGCCACCGAGGTGCGCGGGCTGCTCACCGAGGCCGCGCTGATCGCCCACGACCTGCCCGACCGCCGCGACGGCGGCGACGACGGCGCCGCCCCGGCCGGTGCGACCGCGCCGCAGCCCTTCGCCCGCGCGGCCCGCGCGGTGCGCCGCCGCCCGGCGACGGGCTGAGCCCTCAGCGGTCCGGGGCGTCCAGCCGGTACTCCTGCCGGTCGGCGTCGTACGCGAAGAGCCCCGCGTAGCGGCCCCAGTCGGTCGCCGTCTCCAGCTGCCGGTCGGTCTGTTCGACGGTGTAGTGGCGGCCGAGCAGGTCGCGCAGGAAGCCGGTGCGGACGGTGGCGCCGGGCCGGTCGCCGAGGCTGTTGGCGATCAGCTTGATCAGCGGGACCTCCAGGGCCGCGGCGGCGAAGAGGGCGCGGGAGTCCTGGGCGTCCGCCCCGGTGTAGGCGGCGCCGGCGTCGGTGAGCAGCAGGTCGTCGCCGTGGACCTCGGCGAAGCCGAGCAGGTCGAGGGCGTCGACCTGGGGGAGCAGGTCGTCGATGTCCAGGCCGAGCTCGTCGGCGAGGCCGGCCAGGTCGCAGCCGCCGCCCCGGTGGGCGATCGTCTCGGCGAGACCGGAGAGGCCGTCGACGCCGGCGGTGGGCAGCGGGGTGCCGGCGACGGTGCGGCGGTCGGGGTCGGGGCCCGGCTGGTCGGTGCGGCCGGGCGCCCGGGTGTCCTTGGGGCGGCCGGTCATGATCCGGTACACCCGGTCCACCCGCTCGTCGAAGGCGGCCGAGTCGCGGTCGCGCGGCCGCTCCAGGTCGACCTCGACGGTCTCCCGGATGGTCCCGTACGGGCGGGCGCCGAGGACCACGACGCGGTCGGCCATCAGCACCGCCTCCTCGATGTTGTGGGTGACCAGCACGACGGCCCGGGTCGGGAACTGGCCGGAGTCCCACAGCTCCATCAGCTCGCCGCGCAGGTTCTCGGCGGTGAGCACGTCGAGGGCGGAGAACGGCTCGTCCATCATCAGCACGTCCGGTTCGACGACCAGCGCCCGGGCGAAGCCGACCCGCTGGCGCATGCCGCCGGAGAGCTCCTTGGGGTAGGCGGACCCGAAGCCGGTGAGGCCGATCAGGTCGATGGCCTGGGCGGCGGCCCGGGCGCGCTCCCGGGGCGGCACCCCGCGGGCCTCCAGGCCGAGCTCGACGTTCTGCCGGACGGTCAGCCAGGGCAGCAGCGCGAAGGTCTGGAAGACCAGCGCGGTGCCGGGGTTGGCGCCGGTGAGCGGGGTGCCGCGGTAGCGGACGGTGCCGGAGCTGGGCGGGATCAGGCCGGCCAGGCAGCGCAGCAGGGTGGACTTGCCGGAGCCCGAGCGGCCGAGCACGGCGACGATCTCGCCGGCCCGCACGGTCAGGTCGATGCCGGAGAGCACCGGCAGTTCGCCGGCGGCCCCGGCGTAGGCCTTGGTCAGGCGGACGGTCTCCAGCAGGACCTCGTCGTCCGGGCGCGGGGCGTCGTCGTGCGGGACGTCCCCGCGCGGGACGGGCGTGGGCTCGACGGGCGCGGGCTCGACGGGGCGGCGGCGGAAGGGGAAGCGCATCGGCGGACTCCGGACTACAGCGAGTAGCGGCGCTCGGCCAGCCGGTACAGCCGGCGCCAGAGCAGACGGTTGAGGACGACGACGTACAGGCTCATCACCGCGACCCCGGCGAGCAGGCGCGGGTGGTCGCCGTGCTCGGCGGCCCGGGCGATGTACGCGCCGAGGCCGGTCGCGGTGAGCGTGGTGGAGCCGAAGGTGACCACCTCGGCGACGATGGAGGCGTTCCAGGCGCCGCCGGAGGCGGTGATGCCGCCGGTGACGTACGCCGGGAAGATCCCGGGGATGATCAGCCGCCGCCAGCGCTGCCGGCCGCGCACGCCGAGGTCGTCCATCGCCTCGCGCAGGTCGGCGGGGACGGCCATGGCCCCGGCGATGGCGTTGAACAGGATGTACCACTGGGAGCCGAGGGCCATCAGCAGGATGCCGCCGAGGTCGATCGACACCCCGGTGCGCAGCAGCAGCCAGACCACCAGCGGGAAGACGAAGTTGGCCGGGAAGCCGGCCAGCACCTGGACGACGGGCTGGGCGATCCTGGTCAGCCGGGGCGAGAAGCCGATCCGCACGCCGATCGGCACCCAGACCACGGTGGCCACCGCGACCAGCACGACCACCCGGGCGAGGGTGGCGAGCCCGAGCAGCAGCGGCTCGCCGAAGACGCCGAGGCCGGTGCGGTCGGCGAGGTAGCGGCCGAGGTCGACGAGGCCCCAGAGCACGATGCCGCCCGAGACGAGGCCGAAGGCCACGTCCCCGGCCCGCCGCCGGCCGGGGTGGACGGCCGGCGGGCGCTCGGCGGTGCCGAACACCCGCCCGGCCCGGTTCAGGGCCCGGCCGACGGGCCGCAGCGCCCGGCCGAGCGCGGTGGGCAGGCGGGAGCGGCGCAGCAGGTCCAGCACGACCGAGCGCTGCACCTCGGTGGCCTCGGACTGCTCGTTCTTGAACCGTTCGGCCCAGGCGGTGAGCGGCCGCCAGAACAGGAAGTTGACGCCGACCACCAGCACCACCATGGTGGCGATCGCCCAGCCGACCCGGCCGAGGTCCCCGGCGGCGATGGCCGCGCCCGCGTACGAGCCGACCCCGGGCAGCGCGTACCGCTGGCCGTCCACGGTGATCGCCTCGGAGGCGACCAGGAAGAACCAGCCGCCGCCGAAGCCGAGCATGCCGTTCCAGACCAGGCCGATCATGCCCGAGGGCAGTTCGACCTTCCAGAACCGCGTCCACCGGCTGAACCCGAACGAGCGGGACAGCTCGTCGAGTTCGGGCGGCAGCGAGACCAGCGCCTGGTAGAAGGCGAAGGTCATGTTCCAGGCCTGGGAGGTGAAGATGGCGAACACGGCGGCGCATTCCAGGCCGAGCATCGAGCCGGGGAAGAGCGCGAGGAAGCCGGAGACGGCGACGCTCAGGAAGGCGAGCACCGGCACCGACTGGAGGATGTCCAGTGCCGGGATCAGCACCCGCTCCAGCCGGCGGCTGCGGGCGGCGGCGTAGGCGTAGCCGAAGGTGAAGACGACCGAGACGGCGAGCGCGGTGAACATCCGCAGCAGCGAGCGCAGCGCGTCGTACGGCAGCCGGGCCGGATCGGTGTCGACGGCCGCGTCCCGGGCGGTGGAGAACCGGAGGGTGCCGCCCTGGCCGAGGCGCAGCCCCAGGTAGAGCAGCACCAGCACGGCGGCCGCGACGACCAGGTCCACCCACACCCGACCGCCGAGGCGGCTCGCCGTCCGGGCGGGCAGCGAGCCCCGGGACAGGGCCGGGACGGACTTCGGCAGGGTCATGGCGGTACCTCCGGCGCAAACCCGGGCAGTCTGCTCCCTCGGTACGTCCGTACGCAAACCCGTCCCGCGTTTCGAGGACCGCTGCCCGGGCCCCGCCGGTCGCTACCGGGTGGGAGCGGCCCCGGTGTGCCGCCGGGCCGCGGTGACCAGCAGCCGGGCGGTGCGGACGGGCAGGTCCAGGTGCCGGGCGATCCACTGCGGGTCGTGCCCGTGGGTGGCGAACACCCAGGCGGTGTAGAGCCGGCTCAGGCCGGGCGCGCCGGGGGCGAGCAGCAGCGGGCGGACCTGCTCCATCGGGAAGCCGTCCAGCGAGCGGGCGCTGAACCACTGGGCGTCGTCGCGGAACGGCCGGGCCCCCGCCGCCGCGGCCGCGCCCGCCCGCCGCCGGCTGGTGGCCAGCAGCAGGGCGAGCAGCAGCCCGGCGGTCGAGGCGCCGATGAACGTGCCGGACAGGAAGAGCCGCAGGGGGTGGGGCGCGAGGGCGACGGCGAGGCCCTCGGCGGTGATCAGCAGTAGGACGCCGCACAGCGCGGTCCCTCTGCCGGTCCTGGGGAACAGGGCGGTTCGGGTCATCGCGGGGTCCTCCTTCGGACGGTCGTCGGGTCCTTCGGTGGTGGGGTCGGGCGGTCAGGTCAGGTCAGGTCAGGTCAGGTCAGGTCAGGGCAGGTCGGGTCCGGCCGGCGGCGTCAGGCGGTCCGGGCCAGCCGGGGGTCGTACTTGTAGCCGATCTGCCGGACGGTGGCGATCGCCTCCCGGTGCCCGGGGCCGAGCTTGCGCCGGATCCGGGCGATGTGGGTGGCGACGGTGCGGGAGTCGCCGCTGTCCGGGCGCCCCCAGACGTTCTCCATCAGCTGGCGCCGGGAGTGCACCCGCAGCGGGTTGCCGACCAGGTGGGCGAGCAGCTCGAACTCCAGGTACGGCATGGTGACGGGGCGGCCCTCGACGGTGACGGTGCGCTGCTCGGTGTCCACCACCAGGCCGGGCGCGGGAGCCGGCCGCGGGGCCGGGCGCCGGGCGGGCGCGGGGTGGTCCGAGAAGAGGGCGTCGAGCCTGGGGTAGCGCAGGGCCATGGCGGAGGGGCTCCTTCGGGGTCTGGGCGGCCGGGGCGACCGGGGTGGACGGGGCGGGCGGCGCGGACGGGGCGGGGGTGCGGGCGGAGCGGGAGCGCTGCTCCGCCCGCTCAGCGGCCGGGGTGCCAGGTGGCCTCCAGCCGGGCCGTCCCGTCCGGCGCCGGGACGGCCCGCCAGCGGGCCCGCAGCCCGCCGGTGCCCGCGGCCGCCGGGCCGCCGCACCCGCCCGCCGGGCCGGCGTGCGGAGCCGTGGCGGCCCGGAGGACGCTGTTGTCGAGGGGGCTCGCCGCCAGGCGTCGGCCGACGGCGGCGAGGGTGGAGCGCAGTCGGCCCCGGTCGGTGGACGGACGGGTGGGCCGGAAGACGGCGACGATGGTCATGGCAGGTCACCTCCGTGACGGGACAACGGGCAGGGCGTGCGCGGAGCCGGTCGGCTCAGTGGTTCAGCGCGGTCTGGACGATCTTGACGACGACCATCGCCATCGCGATCAGCAGGTAGGCGCGCAGGGCGCCCATGCCGACCTTGCGGGCGGTGGACAGCACCGGCTTGTCGAGGGTCTCCAGCGGGGGCATCCGCCAGTTCTCCCGGCCGGTGCGGTCGACCGGGTCCTCCTTGGTGCCGCGGCGCCCGAAGGTGAAGAAGTACCCGGCGACGAGCACGCCGGCGACGCCGCAGCCGGCCATGATCCACAGGATCGCGTCGGAGCTGATGTCCGGCCAGACCACGGCGGCGGTGAGGATCAGCGAGAGCATCACCAGGACGCCGACCACCGCCGAGGTGAAGGCGTTGGTCCTCGGCCCGTTCGTCCAGGGCCCCAGTACGGCGCGGTCGTTGCAGAGCAGCAGCAGGAAGACGGTCGCGGAGGGCAGCAGCACCCCGGCCAGCACCTGGACGAACTGGGTCATCAGGCCCTGGGTGTAGTCGGTGGAGAGCAGCGTGATCGCCGCGGCCGCGACCACCAGGCCCGCGTAGATCCCGTAGAAGCCCTTGGCGCCCTTCACCCCGCGGTGCAGCGAGTGCTTGATGCCGAAGACGTCGCCGATCGCGTACGCGGTGGACAGCGACACCGCGAAGGCGCCGATGATCGAGGCGTCCAGCAGGGCTATCGCGAACAGCACGCCGGCCAGGTGCCCGGCCTTGTCCTCGATGCCCCGGGCGACGGCGGCCGCGTCGGAGAACTGGCCGAAGCCGTCGGTGCCCGCGAAGGCGGCGGCGGTGAGGCCCATCATGGCGGCGGCGCCGACGATGACGATCACGATGCCGATCCAGAGGTCGGCCTTCTCGTACTTCATGAAGCGCGGGGTGATCCGCTTGTCGATGACGTACGACTGCTGGAAGAACAGCTGCCAGGGCGCCACGGTGGTGCCGACGATGGAGACGATCACCAGCATCACGGCCGCGAGCTGACCGGACCCGCCCGGCATGCTCGGGACGACGAAGTCGTGCGCCATCTGCGAGGTCTTCGGGTGGACCATGAAGTAGATCGGCACCAGCAGCAGCGAGCCCAGGCAGAGCGCCACGGCGACCCGCTCGAAGCGCCGGAACGAGCCGGTGAAGGCCGAGGCGATGATGATCCCGGCCGCCAGCACCACCGAGGCGGCCTTCGGCAGGCCGAGGTACCCGGCGGCGAGCGTGACCCCGATGAACTCGGTGACCAGGGTCAGCGCGTTCAGCAGGAAGAGGTCGATCACGCTGAACGCGCCCCAGAACTTGCCGAAGCGCTCCAGGATCAGGCGGGCGTGCCCGACCCCGGTGACGGCGCCGAGCCGCAGCACCATCTCCTGGTTGACGTAGAGCACCGGGACCAGCATCAGCAGCGTCCACAGCAGCTGGGTGCCGTAGTTCTGCCCGGCCTGCCCGTAGGTGGAGAAGGCGCCGGCGTCGTTGTCGCCGACCATCACGATCAGGCCGGGCCCGATGATCGCGAGCAGGGTCTTCAGCCGCGCCGACAGGCCGTGGCGGGGCGTGGTGTCGTCGAGCCGGATGGTGCCGAGCGCACCCTTGATGTCGCCGAGGTGCGCGTCGTCCAGGACGGCCGAACGCGGCTCGGGGACCGTCGAGTTGAGAGTGGCGTGGGTGGTCATGGTGGTTTCCTCCCTGGGCCCCGGACAGGCGGGGCGGTTCGGAGGCAGGCGGCAGCGCTCCCTGCAAGCGGACACGGCGCATCGGCGCGCGGCTGCGCGGCCCGTACGGAGGTGTTCGGGCACGGCGGAGCCGCGTGCGGACGTGGCGTGGACGTCGTGGCTGACGGATCGTCAGGACGTTGTGCAGGGAAGGTTGTTACCGCATGCCGGAGGTGTACGAGGGCAAGCGGGGGTAGGGGCAACTGTGGCCCGGACTACTGCAATCCATGTCTCTCGCCTCCTCCCGGCCGGCGCACCCCGTGGTGCGTGTCATCGACGCGGCAAGGAGTTCACCGGCCCGCGCAACGCGACCGCCGGTTCACCCCAACTCGTCAGAGCTTAGTCCCGTCCGGAGGTGATACTTGCGCACTTGGTTAAACCTTTACCTTTGGCGGGTGCTCCGGGCGCTCCGCGGCGCTCGTCCCGGTCCTCCGCTTCAGGACTTCTCGATCGTCACCTTCAGGTGCTTCATGATCGGCTGGTCGCTCTGGGTGCTGTAGTCGCCGATCGCGCACAGCACGTTCAGCTCCGGCATGTACCCGGCCGCGCAGCCGCGCGGGATGTCGTACGGGACGGCCAGGTAGCCGTGCACCGAGCGGGTGCTGCCGTCCCGGGCGGTGCTGGTGACGTCCACCCGGTCGAACTCGGCCAGCCCGCGCTCGCGCATGTCGTCCCGGTTCATGAACACCAGGGTGCGCAGGTTCTTCACGCCCCGGTAGCGGTCGTCGTCCGAGTAGATGGTGGTGTTCCACTGGTCGTGCGAGCGCATCGTGCCCAGCGCCAGGGTGCCCGCCCCGGGGACGACGTCGGGCAGCGGGGCGGCGGAGAACTCGGCCCTGCCGGAGGGGGTGTCGAAGACCAGCTCGCGGGCCGGCTGCTTGATCCGGAAGCCCAGCGGCAGCCGCACCCGGCGGTTGAAGTCCTCGAAGCCGTCCAGGACCCGGGCCATGGTGTCGCGGATGCGGTCGTAGTCCTCGATGTACCACTCCCACGGGGTGGCGCTGTCCGGCAGCGCCGCGCGGGCCATCCCGGCGACGATCGCGGGCTCGGAGAGCAGGTGCGGCGAGGCCGGGCGCTTCATGCCGACCGACAGGTGCACCATGCTCATCGAGTCCTCGACCGAGGTGGACTGCACCCCGGCGCGCTGGTGGTCCTTCTCGGTCCGGCCCAGGCAGGGCAGGATCAGCGCGGCCCGCCCGTGCACCAGGTGGCTGCGGTTCAGCTTGGTGCTCACCTGGACGGTCAGCTCGCAGGTCTCCAGGGCCTGCCGGGTGTACGGGGTGTCCGGCGCGGCGAGCGCGAAGTTGCCGCCCATACCGACGAACACCGTGACGTCGCCGCGCCGCATCGCCTCGATCGTGCCGACGGTGTCCAGCCCGTGCTCGCGCGGCGGCTCGATCCCGCACACCTCGGCGAGCCGGTCCAGGAACCCGGCGGCGGGCCGGTGGTCGATGCCGCAGGTGCGGTTGCCCTGGACGTTGCTGTGCCCGCGCACGGGGGAGGGGCCCGCCCCCTCGCGGCCCAGGTTGCCGCGCAGCAGCAGGAGGTTGACGATCTCCCGGACGGTGTCCACGCCGTGCTCGTGCTGGGTCACGCCCAGGCACCAGCTGAAGATCGAGCGGTCGGCCTCCCGGTAGACCCGGGCCGCCCTGAGGATGTCGGCCCGCTCCAGCCCGCTCTGGCGCTCGATCTCCTCCCAGGGCGTGGCCAGGCAGATGTCGCGGTAGGCCTCGAAGCCGGTGGTGTGGCGGTCGATGAACAGCCGGTCCAGCGCCCGGTCGTCGGCCGCGGACTGCTCCAGGATCGCCTTCGCCATGCCGCGCAGCAGCGCCATGTCGCCGCCGATCCGCGGCTGGAGGTTGAGGGTGCTGGTGCGGGTGGCCCGGTTCAGCGCCATGTCGGTGAAGTCGTGCGGGATGATCGTCCGGGTCGCCGCCGCCTCGACCAGCGGGTTGATGTGGACGACCTGCGCGCCGCGCTTGTACGCCTCGGCGAGCGAGGTGAGCATCCGGGGCGCGTTGGAGGCCGCGTTGACGCCCAGGATGAACAGCGCGTCGGTGACCTCCCAGTCCTTGAGGTCGACCGTCCCCTTCCCGGTGCCGAGCGAGGCCTGCAGCGCCCGGCCGCTGGCCTCGTGGCACATGTTGGAGCAGTCGGGCAGGTTGTTGGTGCCCAGCTCGCGGGCCAGCAGCTGGTAGAGGAAGGTCGCCTCGTTGCCGAGCCGGCCGGAGGTGTAGAACGCCGCCCGGTTCGGGTCGTCCAGCCCGCGCAGGGTGCGGCCGACCAGGGCGAACGCGTCCTTCCAGCCGATCGGGACGTAGTGGTCGGTGTCCGGGTCGTAGACCATCGGCTCGGTGAGCCGGCCCTGGTCCTCCAGCGCGAAGTCGCTCCACCCGGACAGCTCGGTCACCGAGTGGGCGGCGAAGAACTCCCGGCCGACCCGCTTGCGGGTCATCTCCCAGGTGACGTGCTTGATGCCGTTCTCGCAGATGTCCAGGTGCAGGCCCTTGGTGTCGTCGGGCCAGGCGCAGCCGGGGCAGTCGAAGCCGCCGTTCTCGTGGTTCATCCGCATCACCGCCCGCGGCCCGTCCAGGTACGCGCCCTCGCGGGCCAGGAAGCGGGTGACGCTCTTGGCGGCGCCCCAGCCGGCGGCCGGGTGGTGGTACGGCGCGACGTGGGGCGGCCCGGCGGGGGAGGGGCCGACGTCCTCCCGCGGCTCCCGCGGGGGCTCCTGCGGCTGCTTCCGCGGGGGAGTGGTGGCGGCGTCGTCGGAGGTGGTCACGGTACTCGCCTTCCGTCGCACGGGTCGGACAACCGGGGCTGGGTCGAGGCTATGCCGGGCGGTCGGGGCGCGCGCGTCGAGCGGCCGCGGGTGCCGGGCCTCCGTGCCCAGGGTCCGTGCGCCCGGTGTGGGCGCCCGGTGGTCAGGCGCCGCCCGGCAGGCTGCCGAGGACGGCGGCCACCTCGGTGCGCCGGGCGACCTCCAGCAGCGCGCGGGCCATCACCGAGCCGGGCTCCCGGGCGGCGGTCACCAGCCCGATCGGCGCGCTGTGCACCGGCTCCGCCAGCGGGACGGCCCGCATCCCGTGCGGTACGCCGAACACGTGCAGCCAGGCGTACGGCACGATGCTCGCCCAGTGGCCGGTGCGGACGTGGGCGAAGAGCGAGGCCACCGAGTCGGTCTCGACCCGGGGCGCGGCCTCGAGGCCGAGGCCCGCGAACACCTCGTCCAGCACCCGGCGGCCCTGCATGCCCGGGTGCAGCAGGCACAGCGGCAGCCGGGCGGCCTCCTCCCAGGTCGCCCGGGGGTGCCGGGCCAGCTCGTCGGCCGGACCGGTCAGCAGGACGTACCGCTCCTCGTAGAGCGGGAGCGCGCGCAGGTCGTCGGCGCCCGCTCCGGGCAGGTAGGTGATGCCCGCGTCGATCTCGAAGTTCCGCACCTGGCGCAGGAGTTCGTCGGATCGCAGGTCGGTGGACAGCTCCACGGCGGCCAGCGGGTGGGCGGCGCAGAACGGTCCGGTGAGCAGCGGGACGGCGCCCGAGGCGGTCGGCACCGAGCCGATCCGCAGCCGTCCGGCCAGGCCGGTGCGCAGCGCGTCCACCTCGTCCCGCAGGGCGTCCCGGTCGGCCAGGATGCGCTGCGCCCACAGCACGATCCGCTCGCCCTCGGGCGTCAGCCCCTCGTAGCTGCGCCCGCGCCGCACCAGCAGCACCTTCAGCTCGTCCTCCAGCTTGCGCAGGGCCTCGGAGAGCGCGGGCTGGGAGACGTGGCAGGCCTGGGCGGCGCGGGCGAAGTGGCGCTCGCGGGCGAGCGCGACGAGGTACTCCAGCTGGCGGAATAGCATCTACCGGCCTTCCTCCCGGACGGCGGCCTCGGCGTCGGTTCGGACGTCCGGGCCGACGTCGATCCGGTCCGCGCGGGTGTAGACGTTCATCGACTCGCCGCGCAGGAAGCCGACCAGGGTCAGCCCGGTCTCCTCCGCGAGGTCCACGGCCAGCGAGGACGGCGCGGAGACCGCCGCGAGCAGCGGGACACCCGCCATCACGGCCTTCTGCACCAGCTCGAAGGAGGCCCGGCCGCTGACCATCAGCACCGTGCCGCGGGCCGGCAGCAGCCCCTCGCGCAGGGCGTGGCCGACCACCTTGTCCACGGCGTTGTGCCGGCCCACGTCCTCGCGCAGGCAGAGCAGCCGCCCGTCGGCGTCGAACAGCCCGGCCGCGTGCAGGCCGCCGGTGCTGTCGAAGACCTTCTGGGCGGCGCGCAGCCGGTCCGGCAGCGCGGAGAGCAGCGCGGGGGTGACGCGCAGCCCGTCCTCGGCGACGCTCCACGGCGCGGTGGTGCGCACCGCGTCCAGGCTGGCCTTGCCGCACAGGCCGCAGGAGGAGGTGGTGTAGAAGTTGCGCTCCAGCGAGGCGTCGGGGGCGGGCACACCGGGGGCCAGCTGGACGTCCACCACGTTGTAGGTGTTGCCGCCGTCGGCGGTCGCGCCGGCGCAGTAGCGGATGCCGGCCACCTGCCCGGCGGCGTGCACCACGCCCTCGCTGACCAGGAAGCCGGCCGCCAGGTCGAAGTCGCTGCCCGGGGTGCGCATGGTCACCGTCAGCGGGCGCCCGCCGACCCGGATCTCCATCGGCTCCTCGGCGGCCAGGGTGTCGGGACGGTACGAGGGCGCGCCCTGGCGCAGGCGCAGCACTCTACGGGGTACGGTCACTCGGCCCATGGCGGTCGGCTCCTCGGTGGTGTGCTGGCGACGGACTGTACGGATGCATCCTCGCGCGTCGGCGGCTCAGGGTGCTCCCCGGCCGGCAGGTGGCGGCGGCTGTGGGCGGCGGTGACCGCCAGGCAGAGCAGGCCGACGGCCGCCATGCCCGCCAGCAGCGCCGGGTAGGAGGCGTGGCCGGCGGTGCCGGCGAGCAGCAGCGGGGTGAGGAAGCCGCTGGAGGTGGTGCTCTGGTAGAGCGAGGCGGAGGTCGGGCCGGAGGCGTGCGGGTCGGGGGCGTGCCGGGTGAGCCGCTCCACCTCGTGCAGCCCCGCGCCGAGCGTCAGCCCGTACCCGGTGCCGAGGACCACGGCGGCGGCCACCACCAGGCCCACCGAGTCGCGGGCGGCGGCGACGGCGCCGAGCAGCAGCCCGGCGATCACGGTGGCCATCGCGGTGAGGGTGGCCCGGGCGCTGTCCGCGTCGTCCAGCCGGGCGGCGAAGGGCTGGGCGACCACGCCGGTGGCCAGGGTCAGCGCCGCGACCAGGCCGCTGAACAGCGGCGCGTAGCCGGGCACCCGGTCGGCGACCAGCGGCGGCAGCACCACGTACGCCACGGTGGCGGCGCCGAGCACAGCCGGGCTGGCGGGCAGCACGACGTAGCGGAACCGGGGGTGGCGGACGGCCGCCGTGCGGTGCGGGGGCGTGCCGCGGCCAGGGGCGCTCTCCGGCCCGCCCGCCGCCCTGGCCCCTGCCCTGGCCTCCGGCTTCGTCTCCGGGAGCCCGCGGGTGGCCCGCAGCACCAGCAGGCAGCCCAGCGCGTGGGCGAGGGCGGGCAGCACCGTCGGGCCGGGCAGCCACTCGGCGAGCACCCCGGAGGCCAGCGCGCCCGCCGCGAAGCCCGTACCGGTGGCGTACATCGCCCGGCGGGCCGCCCGCTCGGGCGGGACGGCGGGCCCGGAGAGCTCGCGCAGCCAGGCCGTCCCGGCCAGGAAGACCAGCCCGGCCGCGAAGCCGGTGGCCAGCCGGGCGGCGTACACGGACGGCTCGTCCGGCAGCGCCAGCACGACACTGGCGGCGGCGGACAGTCCCAGCGCGCCGCGCACCGTCCGCCGCCGGCCGTACCGGTCGGCGGCGGACCCGCCCAGCAGCAGCCCGGGCACCAGGCCGACCAGGTAGACCGAGAACATCGCGGCCAGCGAGAGCGCCGACCAGTCGGTGCGCGCCCGGTACACGGTGGCCAGCGCGGTGAACTGGTTGGCGCCCCAGGCGGCGACGGCGACGGCGGCGGCCGCCGGGAGCCAGCGGGCGGTGCGGGACGGGGGCATGCGCGCGCTCTGCTCGGTTTCTCTCGGGTGCTTTCCGGGGGCGGGAATTCGCTGGGAATTCGCGGTTCCCCGATTCCCGTCCAGTGTCCGGCAGGCCATCGCGGCACGTCAAAGAGGCGACACGACTGAACCGATAAGCCCCGCCTATCAACAGCCCCGCCGATATCCCGCCGATATCCCGGCCCGTTTCCCCCGGAATTCCGACCGGAATTCGACCGTGCCGCGCCGTGCCGCTTCGCGCCGCCTCAGCCCGACTGTGGGCCCGCGTCGGCGCCCACCGACAACACCACCGCGCTGGCCGCGCCGGCCGGGGTGTCGTAGTTCACCGTCTCCCCGGCGTGCCGCCCGAGCAGCGCCTTCCCGAGCGGGCTGTCGAAGGTCACCAGGGTGAGGTCCCGCTCCTCCGCGATCTCCGAGATCTCGACGGTCTCCTCCGTGCCGTCGTCGAACCGCACGTTCACCGTCGACCCCACCCCGACCACCCGTGCGGACGGCTCCCCGGCGACCTCGGCCTCCCGCAGCCGCGCCTCCAGCTCGACGATCCGCCGGTCCAGCCGCGCCACCTCCGACGCCCGCTGCAACTCGTCCGCCGCGTCCGCCCGGTCCCCCACCGGCTCCACCCCGCGCAGCGTCGCGGCCACCTCCCCCCGCTCCACCCGCAGCTGCGCCAATTCCTCCCGCACCGCACGCAGACCCTCGGCACTGATCGGTTCCGGCCCACCGCTCATCCCAAGCTCCCGGGGCTGCTCGTCACACACTCGAACACCGGCCGTTTCCCATTACCCCACCACCCGCACCCCCGGGCAACTCCCGGGCCGGTCGACCACCCGGAGCGGGCCCCGCGGGGCCGTGGGTCAGCGGGTGAGCAGCCGGGCCGGGGCGATCGGTTCGAGGAAGACGCTGGGTGTGCCGTGCCAGGACACGCTGAGGGCCTCGCGGGCGCGGGTGCACGCCACGAAGAGCAGGCTCAGCTCGCCGGTGAGGTCCTCCTGGTGCTGCAGCGGGTCGGTGTCCGCCGGGGTGATCGCGCTGCGCAGCGGGACCGTGCCGTCGCTGACGCCGACCACGGCGACGCAGCGGTACTCCAGGCCCTTCATCCGGTGCATGGTGCCGACCCGTATGCCGGGGGACGGCGCGTCGCCGAGCACGTGGGTCGGGATCCCGGCCTGCCCCAGGGCGTGGGCGGCCTCGCGGCCGAGCCGTCCGGTCCGTACGGCGACGCCGATGTCCTCCGGGCTCACGCCCGAGGCGGTCCACTCCTCGACGCGGGCGACGAGGGCCAGGAACTCCTCGGCCCGGTCGGGGTGGCCGGACACGTCGGGGTGGGCGCCGTGCAGGGTCGAGTGGTAGCCGGCCAGCGAGTCCTCCCCGCCGTCCATGTCGTCCGGGCGTTCGCCGGTGAGCAGGGACGCGGACCAGGTGAGGATCTCCTGTGTCGTCCGGTAGTTGATCCGGAGCCGGAAGGAGCGGCCGACCACCTGGATGCCGAGCGAGCGCAGCGAGACCTTGTTCCCGTAGATCCGCTGGTGCGGATCGCCGGAGAGGAACAGGTCGTCCGGGCCGGTGGCCACGAGCGCGCGCAGGAACCGCCATTGGACGGGGTGCAGGTCCTGCGCCTCGTCGATCACCACGTGCCGGAACGGGCGGTCGCCCTGTTCGTCGAGCATCCGCGCGGCCCGCGCGCAGACCTGGAGGTACGTCAACTCCCCGGCCTTGCGCAGCTCCTCCTCGAACGCGGCCACCGCGTGCCACAGTTCGGTCCGCTCCGGCGTTCCGAGGGCCTTGCCCCGTCCGGTCCGCGGGGCCTTCAGGTACTGCTCCCGGCTCCCGATCGAC
Organism: Kitasatospora sp. NPDC001225; assembly: GCF_053597855.1. NCBI lineage: Bacteria > Bacillati > Actinomycetota > Actinomycetes > Kitasatosporales > Streptomycetaceae > Kitasatospora > Kitasatospora sp. NPDC001225. The sequence continues at coordinate 44,697 of NZ_JBSFJC010000003.1, read as the reverse complement.
TGGGCCAGTACGACCTGCCGCCACTCCTGGTCGAGGAACAGGTCGGTGAACCCGACGCCGAGCCGGCGGGCGACCCGTCCCCAGCGGGCCAGGATCGGGTGCTGTTGGAAGAGGACCTTCGACGGGGCGCCGCCGGGGGAGCGCCGCAGGACCTCGGCGGCCAGCGCGTCGACGGTGACCACCCGGACCTTCGCCCGGATCCGTCCGTCCGTCACGAGCAGGGCGAGGCAGCGCTCCAGCTCCGCGGCGAGGTCCTCGGAGGAGGTGGTCAGCAGAATCGATCCGTCAGGCGCGTCCGCCGGCAACCGGCGGGCCAGGTGGTAGGCCCGGTGCAGGGCCACCACCGTCTTCCCGGTGCCGGGGCCGCCGGTCACCCGGGCCGGCCCGCTGTACGACTCCCGGTAGGCGACCCGGTACTGGGCCGGGTGCAGGAAGATCCGCCAGGCGTCGAAGGGGCGTTCCAGGATCTCCAGCAGTTCGTCGGGCCCGGACACCAGGGCGACCCGGCCGCGCGCCCGGGCCATCGCCGAGACCAGCCCGTCGGCGGGCTGGTCGACGCTCGTGGGCGCGGCCGCCCGGGCGTACGCCCGGACGATCTCACGATCGATCTCGGCCGGCTCCATCCCGCTCGCGAGGCCGACCAGGACGTCGAACTGCTGCTCCGGCAGCACGCGGTGGAGCGCCTCCAGATGGGCCTCGTCGGGGAGCAGCCGGATGATCGGCAGGATCTCCTCGTCGACGCCCAGGCTGCGCAGGACCTTGTCGGAGCGGTCGGCGAAGAGCCTGCGGGGTTCGTCGGCGGCCAGCGCCTTCAGCGACCGGGAGGCCCGTTCCAGCGCGACGTCGTTGCGGATCTCGACGCCCTGGGTGGCGGCGTTGACGGAGGCCCGGTGCTTGACCGCCCAGTCGTTGGCCTTGTCGTGCGGAAGGACCTTCAGCAGGAGGTAGCCGTCGCCCCGGTCGGCCTTGAGGACGACCCCGCGCCAGAAGTCGGTGATCCTGATGGTCCGGATCCGGGGGTCCCGCTGGTTGGTGAGCTTCTCCAGGTGCACGCCGGTGTGGGTGGCCTCGGTGAACTTCTCGAAGGTCTCGAAGACCCGCCGCTGCACCGGCTTCTCCAGCGCCGCGAACTCCATCAGGAAGTCCCGGTGCATGCCCAGCGTCGCCACCCCGGCCCCCTCGTGCCCGTGCCCGTCCGCCCGGGCCGTGCGTTTCACTGTACTGGCCCGGATGATCACTCACGCCGGGCCGCCCGACGGGTGGTCGGATCGGGGGTGGCGGTGATCACCTTCGGGGGTGGGGGTGGGGGGAAAGCGCAGGTCGGGGGCTCGGGTGGGGAGGGTGGGGGAGGGACCGGCGGTCGGGGCGCGGGCGGGCGAAGCTACCATGTGGGCAACACCCTCAGCTCGAAAGATGGACTTGTGACTGTCAACGACGACGTGTTCACGGACTGGAAGAACCGCGAGGAGATCGCGGAGTCGATGATCCCGATCATCGGGCGGCTGCACCGGGAGCGGGACGTCACCGTTCTGCTCCACAGCCGGTCCCTGGTGAACAAGTCGGTGGTCAGCATCCTCAAGACGCACCGCTTCGCCCGGCAGATAGCCGGCGAGGAGCTCTCGGTCACCGAGACGATGCCGTTCCTTGAGGCCCTGACCGCCCTGGACCTCGGCCCCTCGCAGATCGACCTCGGCATGCTCGCCGCGACGTACAAGGCGGACGACCGCGGCCTGTCGGTGGCGGAGTTCACCGCCCAGGCCGTCGTCGGCGCCACCGGTGAGAACAAGCTGGAGCGCCGGTCCGGGCAGGACGTCGTGCTGTACGGGTTCGGCCGCATCGGCCGGCTGGTCGCCCGGCTGCTGGTCGAGAAGGCCTCGGGCAACGGCCTGCGGCTGAAGGCGATCGTCGTGCGCAACAGCGGCGGCGACGACCTGGTCAAGCGCGCCTCGCTGCTGCGCCGTGACTCCATCCACGGCCAGTTCCAGGGCACGATCACCGTCGACGAGGCGAACAACAAGATCATCGCCAACGGCAACGAGATCACGGTGATCTACTCCGACGACCCGACCACGGTCGACTACACGGAGTACGGGATCAAGGACGCGATCCTGATCGACAACACCGGCCGCTGGCGCGACCGCGAGGGCCTGTCGAAGCACCTGCGCCCCGGTATCGCCAAGGTCGTGCTGACCGCGCCGGGCAAGGGCGACGTCCCGAACATCGTGCACGGCGTGAACCACGACACGATCAAGCCGGACGAGCAGATCCTGTCCTGCGCCTCCTGCACCACCAACGCCATCGTCCCGCCGCTGAAGGCGATGGAGGACGAGTACGGCGTGGTCCGCGGCCACGTGGAGACCGTCCACTCGTTCACCAACGACCAGAACCTGCTGGACAACTACCACAAGGCCGACCGCCGCGGCCGCTCGGCGCCGCTGAACATGGTGATCACCGAGACCGGTGCCGCCTCGGCCGTCGCCAAGGCCCTGCCGGACCTCCAGGCGAAGATCACCGGCAGCTCGATCCGCGTCCCGGTGCCGGACGTCTCCATCGCGATCCTCAACCTCCAGCTGAAGCGGGAGACCAACCGCGAGGACGTCCTGGAGTACCTGCGGAACGTCTCGCTGACCTCGCCGCTGAAGCGCCAGATCGACTTCACCGACTCGCCCGACGCCGTCTCCAGCGACTTCATCGGCTCGCGCCACGCCTCGATCGTGGACGCCGGCGCGACCAAGGTCGAGGGCGACAACGCGATCCTCTACCTGTGGTACGACAACGAGTTCGGCTACTCGTGCCAGGTGATCCGGGTCGTCCAGTACATCTCGGGCGTCGAGTACCCGACCTACCCGGTTCCGGCGGTCTGATCCACCGGTAGGGCAGGACGACGGAGCAGTACGGCGGGGTGGTGACCGACAGGTCGCCGCCCCGTCGGCGTTCGCGGGCGGGGCGGTCGCTATCTTGAGGGATCACTGACAGGACTGGGGAGGGTGATCGGGATGGGTGGTCGGCGGGTGCTCGCCGCGGTGGCGGCGGCCGGGGTGCTGACGGGCGTGCTGACGGGGTGCTCCTCCGGGGGGTCTTCGAAGGGCGCGGGCGGGGCGGCCGCGGGTTCGACCGCGGCTCCGTCCGCGTCGAGTCCGGCCGCGTCGGGAGCGGCGACGGGTACGGCGGGGGCGTCCGCGTCCGCGCCGGCGGCCGCCGACACCCCCGGGGCGGCTTCGGCGCCGGCCTCCGCACCGGCCCCGGCCGCTGCCGAGGCCCCGCACGCGGACCTGGAGGCGGCGCTGCTGGACGACAAGGTGGTCGGCCAGGTGCTGCCGGACGCCAAGGCGATGACCGGGTGGGAGGAGGAGAAGCGGAAGGTCGACACCGCCGACCACCAGGTCACCTGTGCCGGTGCCGCCGCGGCCTCCTGCGCGGGCAAGCCGCTGAGCGGGTCGGTCCGGTTCTCCTCGGGCGACGTGGTCGTCCGCTTCCTGGTGGACACCCTGCCCAGCCGGGACGCGGCGGCGCAGCGGCTGAAGGAGAACTACGCCTCGTACTCCGCCGGGCCGTTCAAGAAGGTCGACACCCCGGCGCTGGGCAGCGAGAGCCAGGCCTTCCAGGGGCCGCTGGCCGAGGGCGAGGGCGTCGGCATCGTGGTGCGCTCGGGCACCGTGGTGGCGAGCGTCACCAGCGAGGGCGGTCCGGTGGACGTGCCCGCGACGCGGAGGTTCGCGGTGATGCTGGTGAACCGGATCGAGCAGGCGCAGGCCGGGAAGACGCCGGACGCCGGGCTCGGCGCGGCCTGACGGAACCCCCTCGCCGGGCGGGCAGGGCGCTGGGCTGGGCAAACGGATGTCAGTCGACCGTGATATGTACTTTTCCCGTGGCCGCTGTGCGGTCGTGCGAAAGATACCGATGACGTTCGAGGGGGCCAGACATGCCGCTGTTCCGACGCCGCTCCGGCGGGGAGGGCGCGGAGGACCGGGCCGAGCGGCGCGGGTTCGGGTTCGGCTTCGGCCGTCGGGGAGCCGGAGCGCCCGCGCCGGCCGGTGGCGGTGAGCCGCGGCTCGACCCGGCGTACGGGGACGAGTCGCTGCGCCTGATGCTCCGGCAGGCCTCCGCCGGGGACTGGGCCGCGCTGCGCCCCGCGCTGGCCGCCGTCGAGGGCGAGGAGCTGACCTTCCTCGTCGGGGCGATATCCGACGTGCCCCGGGTCGAGCAGTGGACGTCCCGCGCGCTGGCCGACGCCCCGGACGACACGCTGCTGCTGTTGCTGTCCGGCGCCCGGCAGATCGCCTGGGGCTGGGAGGCCCGGACGGGCGCCCGGGCCAAGGACGTCACCGAGGAGCGCTGGAAGGCGTTCCACGAGCGGCTGGACACCGCCGAGGAGCAGCTGCTGGAGGTCGCCGAGCGCGAGCCGTCCTGGCACGCCCCCTGGCGGTTCCTGCAGACCAGCGCCCTCGGGGCCTCGCTCGGCCCGGAGGTCGCCACCTGCCGCTTCGAGGCCGCGGTGCGCCGGGCGCCGGGGAGCTCCGCCTCGCACTGGGTCAGGCTTCAGCAGCTGAGCGCCAAGTGGGGCGGTTCGCACGAGGAGATGCACGCGTTCGCCCGCTCGACGATGCTCGCCGCCCCGGAGGGCAGCCACCTCGGCGAGCTGGTCGCGGTCGCGCACCTGGAGCACTGGCTGGCCCTCCCGGACGGCGAGGACCGCGCCTACCTGACCAGTCCGGCCGTGGTGGCCGGGCTGCAGGAGGCGGCCTTCCGGTCCGTCCTGCACCCGGCCTTCGAGCCGGCGCGCGGCTGGCAGGGCTCCTTCAACACCTTCGCGATGGCCTTCTCCCTCGCCGACCAGCCCAAGACCGCGCGCCTGCTGTTCGAGGCGCTGGACGGCCTCGTGACCAAGGCGCCCTGGCACTACCTGTCGGGCGATCCGGTCAAGGCCTTCCGCGCCCACCGCGACCGCTGCACCTCGTACTGGCGCTGACACGCACCCGGCGCCGGGCCGTACCGGCGCCGCCGCCGACCCGCATCCCACCACCGTCATCCACCCCGCGATCGAAAGAGCCTCCGGTGTCCCCTACCGACAACCCGACGAGTGCGCACACCTTCCAGGTGGACCTGCGCGGCCTGGTGGACCTGCTCTCCCACCACCTCTACTCCAGCCCGCGGGTCTACCTGCGCGAGCTGCTGCAGAACGCCGTGGACGCGATCTCCGCCCGCCGCGCCCTCGACCCCGGGGCGCCGGCCAGGATCACCGTCCGGGCCGACGACGAGCTGTCCGTCACCGACACCGGCATCGGCCTGACCGAGCAGGACGTCCACACCTTCCTCGCCACCATCGGCCGCAGCTCCAAGCGCGACGCCGACGGCCGGCTCGACGGCGCCGGGCTGGCCCGGGCCCGCGGCGACTTCATCGGCCAGTTCGGCATCGGCCTGCTCGCCTGCTTCGTGGTCGCCGACGAGATCACCGTGGTCACCCGCTCCGCCGCCACCCCGGACGCCCCGGCGATCGAGTGGCGCGGCAGCTCCGACGGCAGCTACACCATCCGCACCCTGCCCGCCTCGGCCAAGCCCGAGCCGGGCACCACCGTCACGCTGGTCCCGCGCGCCGACGCCGCCGAGTGGACCCGCGCCGGCCGGGTCCTCGCCCTCGCCCGGGACTTCGGCAGCCTGCTGCGCCACGACGTCACCGTGGTCGACGGCAACGGAACCGAGCACCGGGTCAACCGCACCCCGCCGTGGGCCGAGCGCCACGCCTCCCCGTTGGCCAGGCGCGACGCGCTCGCCGAGTACTGCCGCGCCGCCTTCGACTTCACCCCGCTCGACACCATCGAGCTGGACCTGCCGCTGGTCGGCCTGCGCGGCGTCGCGTACGTCCTGCCGGACGCCGCCCCGCCCTCGCGCCGCAACGGCCACCGGGTGCACCTCAAGGGCATGCTGCTCTCCGACCAGGCCGACGAACTGCTGCCGGACTGGGCGTTCTTCGTCCGCTGCGTGGTCGACACCGACGGGCTGCGCCCCACCGCCTCCCGCGAGGGCCTGTACGCCGACGAGACGCTGGCCGCCGTGCGGGACGCGCTCGGCGCCCGGATCCGCGACTGGCTGACCGGCCTGTCCGCGAGCGACCCGGCGCTGCTGCACCGCTTCCTGTCCGTCCACCACCTGGCCGTCAAGGAACTCGCCCGCTACGACGACGAGTTGCTGCGGATGATGCTGCCGTGGCTGCCGTTCGAGACCACCGACGGCAACGTCACCCTGGACGAGTTCGCCCGCAGCCACCCGGCGGTGCTGGTGACCAGGACGGTCGAGGAGTTCCGCCAGGTCGCCCCGATCGCCGGCGCGGCCGGGCTCGGCGTGGTCAACGGCGGCTACACCTACGACCACGACCTGGTGCACCGGCTGCCCGAGATCCGCCCCGGCGTCTCCGTCTCCGACCTCGACCCGGGCACCGTCACCGCGCACCTGGACACCGTCGACCCGGCCGCCGAGCTGGCCGCCAACGCGTTCCTGGCGATCGCCCGCGAGGTGGTCGGCCGGTTCGACTGCGACGTCGCGCTGCGCAGCTTCCACCCCACCAACGCGCCCGCCCTGCTGCTCGACAACCGGGAGGCCCGGCACGAGCGCACCCGGGCCCAACTCGCCGACGAGGCCGACGGGTTGTGGGCGGACATCCTCGGCTCGCTGCGCGCCGAGGCGCCCCGCGCCCAGCTGGTGCTCAACCACCTCAACCCGCTGGTGCGCCGCGCCGCCACCGTCACCAGCCGCGAGCTGGCCGTCACCGCCGTCGAGGCGCTGTACGGGCAGGCCGTGCTGATGACCCGCCGCCCGCTCAAGGCCAGCGAGTCCGCGCTGCTCAACCGCTCGTTCATCAGCCTGCTCGACCACGCCATGCTCGGCCACGAGGCCGGCGGGGCGGGCGGGTCGAACGAGGCGGGCGGGGCGGCGTGATGCTGGACACCCCCGACGCGGTGATGGCCGCGCTGCGCGAGAACGACGCCCGCCCGTACGGCCGGACCAGGACCGTCACCGCCGAGGAACTCGTCGACGCCGCCGAGCAGTTCGACGACACCGGCGTCCTCTCGATGGCCCTGCTGGAACTGATGGAGGCCTACGAGTACGACGGCGAGCGCGGCAAGGGCCCGGTCGTCTTCGCCCGCGTCCTCAGGCTCTGGGACACCGACCCGGACGGCTTCGGCGAGTGGGCCCGGCAGCAGGTGCTCTGGCGCTTCAAGTGGGTCGCCGACACGCTCAAGGACAACCCGGACGTCCCGCTCGCGGCGGTGCGGCGCTGGCACACCGAGCTGCGCGACCGCTACCGCGCGGCCGGCCAGGACCTCCAGCCGTACTACGCCCAGCGCTACCACCTGGCCGCGCACACCGGCATCGACGTGCAGGACGCCTACGAGCTGTGGGCGGCCCGCCCGCGCGCCGAGCTGAGCGACTGCCACGCCTGCGAGACCCGCGCCCGCGCCCGGCACCACCTCGCCGCCGGGGACGACGCCCGGGCCCTGGAGGCGCTCGCCCCGGTGCTGGACGGCCGGAGCGGCTGCGAGCAGGAGCCCCACCTCAGCCAGGCCACGGCGCTGCTCGCGCAGCTGCGCCAGGGCCGGTCGGACGAGGCCCGCTCGGGCCACCTCGCCGGCTACCGCCACGCCCGCGGCAAGGCCTCGATGCTGAGCGCCGTCGGCCTGCACATCGAGTTCTGCGCGCTGTCCGGCAACGAGCCGCGCGGCCTGGAGCTGCTCGCCGAGAACCGCGCCCTGTTCGCGGTCACCGGCGACCCGGCCGCCCGGCTGGACTTCCTGACCGGAGCCGAGGTGCTGGTCGCCCAGCTCGCCCGGGCCGGCCACGGCGAGCTGGCGGTCAGCGGCCCGGCCGGCACCGCCTGGACGGTGGACTCCCTGCTCGCCCACCTGCGCGCCGAGGGCGACGCGCTGGCCGGCCGCTTCGACGCCCGCAACGGCACCGACGCGGTCGGCGCCGGGCGGCGCGCCCGGCTGGCCGTGGAGCCGCTGCTCGCCGAACCGCTGGCACTGGGCGTGCGGGCCGCCGCCGCTTCCGGGCTGTCGGCCGCCCCGGCGGCCGCGCCCGCGCCGCGCCGGACGGTCGAGGCGGAGCCGGAGGACTTCACCGCCCTGGTGCTGCGGGCCCGCGAGCTGGAGGTGCTCGGCCACCCGGATGCCGACCGGCTGTGGAAGCGGGTCGCCGAGCGCGCGGAGGCCGCGGACTTCGTCCACCCGGAGAGCGCCGAGCTGGGCGGCCCCGAGCGGCTGCGCGCCGAACTCGCCGAGCAGCGGGCCCACGAGGCGCTCCAGCGGGACGCGTGCGAGGAGGGCAAGGCCGGGCTGCTGGCCGCCGCCGAGCTGTTCGAGCAGGCGGGGCTGGCCGGGTCGGCGCTGATGTGCCGGGCCCGGACGCTGATCGCGGACCTCGACGAGGGCGACGAGAGCGACGAGGGCGCCGAGGCCGAGGGCGCTGTGGACGGCGAGGGCGCCGGGCGCGGCGGCCGGCGGGCCGACTGGGCGGCGCTCGACGCGGCGCTGGCCCGGGCCGAGGAGCTGCGCGCCGGCGGCGAACTGATCGACGACGACTACCTGATCGTGCTGCAGACCCGCGCCTACGCCGCCCACCACGACCTCTCCGAGGCGCTGCCCGAGCCCGCCGCCGAGGTGACCGGGCGCTTCGAGGCGGCGGTCGGCGGCTACCGGCGGGCCGCCGTGGAGCTGGGCTCCGAGCGGCGGGCCGCCACCTCCCGGCAGTACACCGCCGACATCGCCGCCCGGCAGGGCCGGCTGGCCGAGGCGGAGGCCGAACTGCGCGAGGTGCTGGCCCAGTTGGACGCGGCCGAGCTGCCCTGGCACACCCCGCGGGTGCTCGGCCTGCTGGGCCAGGTGCTGCTGCAGGGCCACGAGCCGGGCCAGGCGGTCGAGGTCTTCCACCGGGCGCTGGCCGAGGCCGTGCGCTGGGGCGACGACTCCTACCCGTACGCGCCGACGTACATGATGCTCGGCCACTCCTGCCTCCAGGTGGGCGACCTCGGCGGCGCGGTCCGCGCGCTGTCGGAGGCGGCCGCGCGCTACGACCGCAAGGGCGCCGAGGCGGTCGAGGAGGCCGCCCGGGTGCGCCTGCAACTGGCCGACGTGCTGCGTGACACCGGCCGGGCGGCGGACGCGGTGGCCGTCCTGGAGTCGGTGCTGCTGGACGCGTCGGCGGCGCGGCTGGACGTCCGGATGCTCGCCCAGGGCCGGCTGGACCTCGCCCGGGGCCTGTCCGACCTGGAGGAGCACCGGGACGCCGCCGAGGAGTACCTGCGGCTGGCCGACCTGGTGGCCGGGTGGGAGGACCAGGAGACCCACACCATGGTCGCCTGCGAGGCCACCCTGGCGCTCGCCCGGGCCGAGCGCTGGGACGCCGCCGAGGCGGCGCTGGCCCGCGCCCGGGAGGCGCACGGGAAGGCCCCGCAGGTGGACCAGCTGGCCGCCACCCTGCGGGAGCTGGCCCGGCTGACGACGCGGGAGAAGGGCGAGGAGGGGCTGGCGGCGGCGCTCGCCCTGCTGGCCGAGGCGGACGCGGTCGGCGAGGCGGCCGAGCGGTCCGGCGAGGAGTACAACTCCTGGTACCTGCGCGGCGGTTCGCACTACGAGCGGGCGCGTTCGCTGGCCGTCGCCGGGCGGCACGAGGAGGCGCTGGCCGAGGTCGAACGGGCCATCGCGGAGTACGAGGCGGGCGGGGTGCGGGCCGAGTCCCCGCGGGCGGAGGCCGTCCGGCTGGCCGCGCTGATCGAGGGCAGCGACCTGGGGCGCACCGACGCGGCGGTGGCCCGGCTGGCCGCCGGCATCGCGCGCTGCGAGGCGGCCGGGCTGCCGGAGGCGGCGGAGGTGCTGGCGGAGCTGCGGGAGCGGTTCGCGAACTGACCGGCGGGGGGCGGGCGTTCATGGCGCCCGCCCCCCACCGGTGGTCGCCGGTACGGCCGTCAGCAGGGCCCGTCGTCGGCCCAGGCGCCCCACTGGCCACTGGCGCTCGGCACCTCGTTCAGCGTCCACCACTTGGCGTGGTAGGCGTGCCCGTTGTACGAGACCTTGGCGCCGCCGTTGTACGTGGTGCTCGCGCTCCACGCCGGGGCGGCGCAGCTGCCCGGGGTGGTCGGCGGCGTGGTCGGGGGAGTCGTCGGCGGGGTGGTGGGCGGCGTGGTGGGCGGGGTCGCCCCGGCGAACTTCACCGTGAACCTGGTGAAGTCCCAGTCGTTCTGCACCACGCTGGAGCAGGAGCCGGACAGCCCCGGGTCGACGTTGCCCGCGCACTGGCGGTCCCGGTTGACCGACCAGTAGGTGTACCGGGCCAGGCCGTGCGCGGTGGCGAAGTCCAGCACGGTCTGGAAGTCGGACTGGTGGAAGTACTCGGCGGCGTCGGTGCGGCCGTTCATCATCGACACGCCCTCGTGGGCGTAGGCGGTGGCCTCGTTCCAGCCGAAGGTGGTCTGCAGGATCTGGTTGAACTTCACCAGCGCGTCGGTCTGCGCCGCGGCGCCGCTGAAGCCGCCGTCGAACGGCATGATCGAGTAGTTGTCGGGCGTGAAGCCCTGCGACTTGGCCTCGTTGAGCATCTGGGTGCCGAACCAGCCGGTGCCCGCGTTGGTGCCGGCGGTGGTGATCGAGACGTACAGGCCGGGGTTGTTCTGCTGGAGGATCCGCGCCGCGCCGATCTCGTTGTGGATGGCCGCGGTGTTCTCGTACTCCGGCTCCTCCAGGTCGAAGTCGATCGCCTTGAGGCCGTACTTGGTGATCACCTTCTGGTACCCGGCGGCGGTCGCCTCGGGGGTGCCGCAGACCTGGCCCAGCTTGGTGCCGCCGTACCCGCCGACCGACACCGAGACGTCCCCGCCCTTGCCGCGGACGGTCTGGATGACGCTCGGCATGGTGGTGTCGGTGTCGATCGGGGAGGTGCCGCCCCAGGCGGGCGAACAGCTGGTGCCCTGGGCCAGGATGAACGCCAGCTGGAAGGCCTTCTGGCCGGTGGCGTCCATGACGGCGGCGGCGTCCGGCGGGCTGTTGTCCTCGGGCATCAGGTACGGCGCCGAGGCGTACCAGTTGCTGCCGAGCCCTCCGGCGGCCCCGGCGGCCCCGGTGCCGGTGGTGTCCGCGGCGGCGGAGCCGGTGCCGGCCAGGGCGGCGACGCCGCCGGCGACCAGGCCGAGCGCGGCGGCCACGGCGAGTACGGCGCGGCGCCTGAAGGGGGGACGTGCGGTGTGCTGTGGGGGAAGAGCGCGCTCCATCGGAAGCCTTTCCAGGACACGGCAGTGGGGGAGGCGGGCCTGCTCACGCCGGGTGTGGGGGTGGCGTGGCGGCCGAACGGGCCTGCGGCGGCGGGTGGTTGCCGAAGGTCCTCACTGGTATAGACCTGTCAGGGAAGGGCGGTCAACCCCAAAGAGGTCAAGGCGCACCGGTCGGCCGACGGGCCCTGGAGTCGGCTCACCGGGACGGAACTCCCGCCGCCGCCCCGGCCACCACTCCCGGCGCCATCCCCGCCAGCAGCGAGCCGACCGCCAGGGACCACGGGCGGCCGGTCGGCCCGGTCAGCGACAGCGTCCGGTGGACGGCGGGCCGGATCGGGACCAGCACGCAGTCGGCCGGGAGCATGGTCAGCGCCAGCGCGGGCATCACCGAGACCCCGACGCCCGCGTGCACCATGCCGATCAGGCTGTTCAGGTCGCGGATCCGGTGCCGGGGCGTGAAGCGGGTGCCGGCCCGCCGGTAGGCCTCGCGGATGTGGCGCTCGCAGCCGCCCTCCGAGAGCAGGAAGTCGTCGTCCTCCAACTCGGCCACATGGACGGTCGGTTGACCGGCGAGCGGGTGGTCGCGGCGGAGCAGCGCGTGCATCGAGTCGGCGCCGAGCGAGACCGCCCCGGGCGGCAGCGGCCCGGCGTCCACCAGGACGGCGGCGTCCACCGTGCCCGCCTCCAGCCAGGCCGCCAGCTCGTCGTCCTCGCCCTCGAAGACCCGGACGGTCACCTGCGGGTAGGCCGCCCGCCAGTCCTTGAGCAGCCCGGGCAGCAGCGCCTGGCAGACGGTGGTCGGCGCCGCCAGCCGTACGGTGCCGGTCGGGCCGCCGGAGTGCCGGGTGGCGATCGCGCGGACGGCGGCGGCCGAGGCGACGGCGGTCCGGGCGTGCGGCAGGACCTGCTCGCCCAGCGGGGTGGGCCGGCACGGGCTGCCGCGCCACAGCACGGGCGCGCCGAGGCTGCGCTCCAGCGCGGCGACGGCGTGCGAGACCGCGGACTGGCTGATGCCGAGCTCGTCGGCGGCCGCGCTGAAGCCGCCGGTGTCGGCGACCGCGACCAGTGCCCTGAGCTGGGCCAGGTTGACGTCCGGGGTCATGAGACTTCCTCATCACGAGTGCACTGCCACTTGTTGGACTCATGCTGCGCCGCCGGGCCACGCTCTGTCCAGAAGACGCGACGGGAGGACGGAGGTGGTCGGGGTGAGGCGCTGGTTGCCGGGCTTCGTGGCACTGTCGGCGATCTGGGGCGCGAGCTTCGCCCTGATCAAGGTGGCGGTCGAGGCGGGCGTGCCGCCGCTGTGGGTGGCGCTGTGGCGCTGCCTGCTCGGCGCCACCACGCTGTGGGCGGTGCTGCTGCTGCGCGGCGAGCGGGCCCCGCGCGACCGGGCGCTGTGGGGGCACTCGGCGGTGGTCGCGGTGCTGCTCAACAGCGTGCCGTTCACCCTCTTCTCCTTCGGGGAGACCAGGGTCAGCTCGGTGCTCGCCGGGGTGATGAACGCGACCACCCCGCTGTTCACCCTGCTGTTCGCGGTGCTGACCGTCCCCGAGGAGCGCCGCCCGGGCGCCCGCCGGCTGGCCGGTCTCGGGCTCGGCTTCGTCGGCGTGCTCACCGTGCTCGGGGTCTGGCACGGCCTGGGCGCCGGTGCGACCGCCGGGGCGCTGGCCTGCCTGGCCGCCGCCTGCTGCTACGGCGCGGGCTTCGCCTACCTGCGCCGCTTCCTGTCCGGCCGCCCGGAGTCGGTGACCACCCTCTCCACGCTCCAGATCACCTGCGCCACCCTCGAGTTGGCCCTGGTGGCGCCGTTCGCCGCGGGCCTCCCGCGCTGGCCGGGCGCCGCCGCGGCCGGCGCGCTGCTGGTGCTCGGCGCGCTCGGTACGGGCGTGGCCTACCTGCTCAACCTGGCGCTGGTCCGCGGCGCCGGGGCGACGGTGGCCTCGGCCGTGACGTACGTGACGCCGCTGTGGTCCACCGCGCTCGGCGCGGCCTTCCTCGCCGAGCCGGTCGGCTGGAACGCCCTGGCCGGCGGCGCGCTGGTGGTCGCCGCCGTCGCGCTGACCAGGCCGCGCGCGGCCCGCGCCCGGGCCCCGAAGGACCGTCAGCCGGTCGGTTAGGGTGGACCGGGTGAACGAGGGGTCGGTGACGGACGGGGAGCGGCGGCCGACGTCCGTCCGCGAGGCGCTGCGGGCGCACCCGCTGCGGTTCCCGTTCACCCGCTGGGTGCCGCGCTGCTGGGCGTACCTGCTCGGCGGGGCGCTGTTCGGGCCGGTGCTGCTGGTGGTCCTCGCGGTGCTGCTGGTGGTCGGCGCGGGCCTGTCGGTGGTCGGCCTCGGACTGCCGGTGCTGCTCGCCCTGGCGCTCGCGGGCATCCCCGCCGCCGGTGTGGCCCGGTGGCGGCTGCGGCTGGTCGAGCCGGTCCCGCCGCCCGACCCGCACCGCAGCCTGCCCGGGGCGGGCCGCCGCGCCCGCGTCCGCACCCGGCTGCGCGAGCGGGCCACCTGGCGCGAACTCGCCCACGCCGGGCTCACCTCGACCGTGCTGGCCGCCGCCTCACTGGGCTTCACCGCGCTGCTGGTGCTCTCCGGCGCGTTCACGGTCTCCCCGCTGGTGGTCTGGGCGCTCGCCCCGGAGACCGTGATGCTCGTCCCCGGGCGCGCCGTCGCCGGGCCGTTCGCCGCCCTGCCGTTCACCGCCGCCGGACTGGCCGGTCTGCTGCTCTGCGCGTACGCCGGAGCGCTGCTGGTCCGGGCCGAGGTCGCGCTGGCCCGCTTCCTGCTCGGACCCCGGGAGGACGACCTCGGCCACCAGGTGCTCGAACTCACCCGCTCCCGGGCCCGGTTGGCCGACGCCTTCGAGGCCGAGCGGCGCCGGATCGAGCGCGACCTGCACGACGGCGCGCAGCAGCAGCTGGTCGCGCTCAGCATGACCCTCGGGCTCGCCGAGTACGAGCTGCGCGACCGGGACGGCCGGGCGGCGGAGCTCGTCACCCGGGCGCGCGGCGAGGCCCGGCAGGCGCTGGAGCAGCTGCGCGGGCTGGTGCGCGGCATCCACCCGCAGGTGCTCACCGACCACGGGCTCGCCGCCGCCGTCGACGAGGTCGCGCAGCGCCACCCGATCCCGGTGGCCACCGACATCGAGCTCCCGGAGCGGCTGCCCGCCCCGGTGGAGACCACCGCCTACTTCACCGTCACCGAGGCGCTCACCAACGCCGCCAAGCACAGCGGCGCCACCGCGATCACCGTCCACGGGCGGCTCGCGGGCGGCCGGCTGGTCGTCCAGGTGACCGACGACGGCCGGGGCGGGGCGGACCCGGCCGCCGGGGCCGGACTGGCGGGACTCGCCGACCGGGTGGCACTGCTGAGAGGACGGTTGATGGTGACGAGCCCGACGGGCGGCCCGACGACGCTGCGGCTGGAGGTCCCGTGCTCCGGGTCGTGATCGCCGAGGACGCGGTGCTGCTGCGCGCCGGACTGGTCGAACTCCTCACCCTCGGCGGCCACCGGGTGACCGCCGCCGTCGGCGACGCGGAGGCGCTGGCCGCGGCCGTCGACGCCGAGCGGCCGGACATCGTGGTCACCGACGTCCGGATGCCCCCCGACCACACCGACGAGGGCCTGCGCGCCGCCCTCGCCCTGCGCGAGCGCCACCCGGGCCTGCCCGTCCTGGTCCTCTCCCAGTACGTGGCCACCCCGTACGCGACCCGGCTGCTCGCCGCCGCCGGCGCCCAACCGGCCGGTCTGGGCTACCTGTTGAAGGACCGGGTCGGCGACGTCGCGGACTTCCTGGACGCGCTGCGGCGGGTCGCCGACGGGGAGACGCTGATCGACCCCGAGGTGGTTCGGGTGCTGCTGCGCGGCCGGTCCGCCGACCGCCCGCTGGCCCGGCTCACCCCGCGCGAGCGCGAGGTGCTCGCGCTGATGGCCGAGGGCCTCAACAACCAGGCCGTGGCAGGCCGGTTGAGCATCACCGAGGCCTCGGTGGTGAAGCACTGCGGGAACATCTTCATGAAGCTGGACCTGGACCCGACGGAGGGCAACCGGCGGGTCCTCGCGGTGCTGGCCCACCTGCGCGGTGAGTGAACGGGCGGGCTCCGTACGGCTTTTGAGTGACGCCCTTGTCAGGGCGGCCGCGGTGCCGGAACGATGGCGGCATGGCGAGGACACGGGAACCGCAGAGCGCGATCGTCAACCGGATGCTCAAGGGCGAGGCGACCAGGGACGACACCACGACGGCCCAGACCAACTTCCTGCTGTGGCTGCGGCAGGAGTGGGCCGGGGACGGGGACCAGGCGCTGGCGGCCTGCCAGGACGTGCTGACGGCCGCCGGGGGCGAGGAGTGGCGAGCACTTCCGGAGCGCGATCTGTCCGCCCACGTCTGGCTGTTCAGCTTCTCCTGCCCGAGCCGGGAGGACCTGCCGGGCCAGGCGCGGAACTGGGTGACGGCGGTCGGCGCCAACGGCGGGGCGCCCGCGATCGCCCGGCTGGTCAGGCACCTGCGGGGGCAGCCGGAGTGACCGCGGCGGCCGGATCGACCGCGGCGGCCGGATCGACCGCGGTGGCCGGGTCGGCCGGGTCCGGCAGGGGCACGGCGGGGTCGAGCAGCTCGGTGAGCCGCCGCGCCGAGGCCTCCCAGGTCCAGTGCTCCTCCGCCCAGCGCCGTCCCGCCGCCCCCATCCGGGCGCGCTCGGCGGGCGGGGCGAGCAGGATCCGGGTCAGGGCGGCGGCCACTTCGGCGGGCGCGCGGCCGTCGACGACCGCGCCGGTGACGCCGTCCAGGACGGTGTCCGGGGCGCCGCCGGAGCGGCCGACCACCACCGGGAGGCCGGCCGCGGCCGCCTCCAGGAAGACGATGCCGAGGCCCTCGGCCTCCAGGCCCAGCCGGCGGGTGCGGCACGGCATCGCGAAGACGTCCGCCCCCGCGTAGTGGACGGCCGTCGCGGCGTGGTCGAGGCCGCCGGTGAACACCACGCTGCCCGGCTCGGTGAGGCGGAGGGCGAGGCCCCGCAGCCGGTCCTCGTCCGGGCCCCGGCCGACCAGCACCAGGGTCGTCCCGGGCACGGCCCGGCGGATCGCGGGCAGCGCGCGGATCAGCACGTCCTGGCCCTTGCGCGGGACCAGCCGCGCCACGCAGAGGACCACCGGGGCGGCGGACGCCTCCCCGACGGAGTCCTCGGCGGCCGGCCGGAAGACCGCCGGGTCGACCCCCGGCACCAGGCGCGCCAGCCGGGCGTCCGGTCCGAGCGCGGGCGCGATCCGGGCGCGGGTGTAGGCGCCGAGGTAGGTGACCACGTCCGTGCCGCGGCCGATCCGGCGCAGCAGGCCGCGGGCGCCCGGGGTGCGGGCCCACCAGATCTCGTGGCCGTGGGTGGTGGCGACGGTGCGGCGGATGCCGGGCGCCAGCCGCCGCAGGCCGGGCGTCATCGCGGCGAGCGGGGCCGCGGCGCCGAACCAGACCCGGTCGCAGCCGTGCGCCCGGGCTATCTCGGCGGCCCGGCGGGTGGCCCGCGGGGTCGGCAGCAGGGTGCGGGCGCGGTCGCGGATCACCGGGTAGGGGAGAGCGGCGTCGTGGTGCTCCGCACCCGGTTCGGCCGAGGTGTAGACCACGACGTCGTGACCGGGGACGCGGTCGGCCATGGCCTTGACGAAGGTTTCGATGCCGCCCTGGCGCGGCGGGAAGTCGTTGGTGACGACGAGGGTGGTGCCCATGGCAGGCCTTTCGGAACGGAGGACGGGAGGGAGAGCGGAACGGAGGACGGGAGGGAGGGCGAGACGGAGGACGGGAGGGAGGGCGAGACGGAGGACGAGAGGGAGAGCAGGACCAGGACGAGCGGCAGCGCGAGGTAGCCGAACCGTCCGGCGGGCGCCAGCAGGAAGGCCGCGGTCAGTCCGAGGGCCAGCCGGTGCACCGCGGCGGGCGCGGTGCGGGGCGGCCGGACGGCCAGGGACGCCCCGACGGCGAGCCCGGCGAGCAGCAGCAGTCCGACGGCGGCGCACCAGCCGGCCGGGCCGAGGTCGGCCAGCAGCCGCCCGGGCAGCGGGCTCGCGGCCGGTGTCGGCAGGCCGCCGCGCCCGGTGGGGAAGGCGAACACCTGCTCCACCAGCGGCCCCGGCGCGCGCAGCGCCACCGGTAGCACCGCCAGTGCCGCCGCCCCCACCGCGACCGCCGTTCCGCGCAGCGCCGCGCGCCGTCCGGCGGTGGCCGCCAGCAGGGCCGCCACCACCGCCAGCGCCGGCCAGGCCGTCCACTTCAGCGCGCAGGCGGCGGCCAGCGCCAACCCGGCCGCCACCGGCCGCCGTTCGGCGGCGCGGACCAGGGCGAGCCAGCAGAGGCCGGTGAGCGGCAGGTCCACCCCGCTGACGCAGAGCGGCAGCGCGACCACCGGCGAGGCGGTGAGCGCGGCGGCGCCGAGCCGGCGCCCGGCGGGCACCGTCCGCAGCACGCAGACCAGGAACACCGCCGCGCACCACAGCCGGGCGTCGCCCAGCGGCGAGCCGCCCAGCAGCGCCCGGGGCAGACCCAGCAGGGCCATCCCGGGGAGGTACGGGGTGTACTCCTCGACGGTCCGCGGCTCGGTCAGGTACGGCGTGCCGGTGTGCAGCAGCAGCGACCCGGAGCGCTCGATCACCCCGACCTCGCTCTGCCCCCGCCCGTCCAGGACCAGCAGGAGCAGCGGCACCAGCACCGCCCCGAGGGCCGCGACCGCCACCGAGACCTCACGTCCGCGCCGCCGCACCAGCACCACGGCGAGCGCCGCCAGCAGGTACCCGCAGGCCGCCCAGGCGCCCCAACTCCGGTGCGGACCGAGCCCGGACACCACCGGGAACGCCCCCGCCCACCCCGCCGCGACCAGCCACCCGCCGCACCACCACCACGCCCGTTTCGTCACCGCTTCATTGCATCGCCGCAGCTCGGCGGGGTCATCACGGCCAGGTCGAGTCTCGTGGTCGGGTTTTCCCTACCCCGCCCCGACGGCCGCCGGCGGCGGGCGCCGTCCTCGGGGCCGGCCCGGCGGCGGGGCGGGGTCGGCGCCACCTCCCGCTCCCCGCACTGACATTCGGTGGCGGCCGGATTACTGATCGTCCCCGCCGCGCCGCTATCCTCGCCCTGTGGTGAGGTCGTGGGATGCGGCGGTGGAGCGGGCGCAGGACCGGCTGGCGGCGGGGCCGCGGCTTCGGGCGGCCGGGCCGGGGGACGAACGGCGGTTCGCGCTCTGGGACTTGGCGTCCCTGGTGGAGGGCGGGCTGGGCGAGCTGGTGGACCCGGACGGGCTGGCGCCGCCGGCGGAGCGCGCCTGGCGGGAGCGGCTGGGGGAGAGCGGGCGGGAGTGGCCGGGCGGTGAGCTGTACCGGCGGCGCTACTGGATCCAGGACGACGACGGCGCCGTGGTGGGCACCGTCGCCGTGGACAACTGGACCAAGGGCCCGAGCCAGCTCGCCGTCTCCTCCCTCTACGTGACCCCGGCCGCGCGCGGGCGGGGCCTGGCCGCCGCCGCGCTGGACGAGGTGTACGCGGCGGCCACCGCCGAGGGCCTGCCGGGGTTCCGGCTGGAGGCGCACTGGACCTGGCAGCCGGCGGTCCGCTACTACCTGCGCCGGGGCCTGTGGGTGGTGGGCTGGAAGCACTCGCTGTCCTTCGCCCGGATGCCCCAACTCCCCCTGCACCGGGTGCGGGAGGAGGACGGCCGGCTGCTCCTGCTGGTCGCCGACCGGCTGCGGGGCTGGGTGCCGATACTGGCCGCCGGGCAGGAGGGCCGCTGGCTGCGGCTGGACGAGACGGCGGACTACCGGGGCTGCGACGGCTGGGTGCACGAGTACGCCCGTTCCACGCTGGCCCTGTACCTGGCGCTGGCCGGCCGGCCGCTGGTGCGCGGCCCGCAGTGGTGGGCGGAGGCGTGGCGCTGGTCGGACGCCGGGGAGCCGGAGGGCCTGGCGTACCGGATAGAGGAGTTCGAGCGGGTGGCCCGGGCGGCGGGCCGGCGGGTGGTGAGCCCGTACCGCCCGGTGCCGCTGCCGGAGAGCGCGTTGCCGGAGGGCGCGTTGCCGGAGTCCGTCCCGCCGCAGTCAGTGTCCCCGCGGTCCGCGCTGCCGGGCTCCGCGCCGCGGCCCGGGTCCCCGCAGCTGGCAGACTCGGGGGATGGCTGAGATCGAGATCGACGGCGCCCCCGCCGACCCGGCGCGGCTGGCCGCGCTGGGGCTGCTCAACTACGGGCACTTCACCACCCTGCGCGCCGAGGCGGGCCGGGTGCGCGGTCTGGCCCTGCACCTGGACCGGCTGGTCCGGGACTGCCGGGTGCTGTTCGGCGCCGAGCTGGACCGGGCGGCGGTGCGGGAGCGGATCGGCGCGGTGCTGCCCGCCGACGGCGCGCCGGTGATCGTCCGGGTCACCGTGTACGACCCGGCGCTCGGCCTGGAGCGCCCCGCCGCCCCGGCCGCGCCCGCCCTGCTGGTGACCACCCGCCCGGCCGCGGCGGCCGAGCCCGCCCCGCTGCGGGTCCGCACCGCGGCGTACCGGCGGGAGCTGCCGGAGGTGAAGCACGTCGGCCTGTTCGGCCTGGTGCACCACCGTCGGCAGGCCCAACTGGCGGGCTACGACGACGTGCTGCTGGTCGGCGAGGACGGCCTGGTGGTCGAGGGCGCGACCTGGAACGTCGGCTTCCTGGCCGGGGAGCGGCTGGTCTGGCCGCAGGGCCCGAGCCTGCCCGGGGTGACGGAGGCGCTGCTGTCCGGCGCGTACCGGGGCCCGCAGTCCCGCGAGCCGCTGCCCGCCGACGGGCTGGACCGCTTCACCGCCGCCTTCGCGGTGAACGCGGGGGTCGGGGTGCGCCCGCTGGCGGCCGTGGACGGCACCGCCTTCGACCCCGCGCACCCGGCGCTCGCCGTCCTGCGCGCCGCTTACCTGGGGATTCCCGCCGAAGCGGTGGGGGGATAACCCCACCGCCGTTCCGCCGGTGGCCTGCATGGTTCGCGGAGCCCGTCGTCCCTAGGTTGGAGCACGTTGACGACGAGCGACGCAGAACCGAAGGAAGGCCCACCCATGGCACGCCGCCAAGACCGCCGCAGGACCGACGAGTTCGGGACGGATCAGTACGGCCCCGGCGGCCACGCTGCCGAGGGGTACGGCCCCGACGGATACGGCCGCGAGGGCTACGGCGCCGACGGTCACGGCGGGTACGCCCCGGCCCCGCAGGCGGCCCCCGCGATCGAGCTGCGCGGGGTGCGCCGCACCTACGGCCGCGGCGAGGCGACGGTGCACGCGCTGCGCGGGGTCGACCTGGCGCTCGCCCACGGCAGCTTCACCGCGGTGATGGGCCCGTCCGGCTCCGGCAAGTCCACCTTCCTCCAGTGCGCGGCGGGCCTGGACCGCCCGGACTCCGGGCAGGTCCGGCTCGGCGGCGAGGACATCACCGCGCTGAGCGAGAACCGGCTGACCAAGCTGCGCCGCAGCCGGATCGGCTTCGTCTTCCAGGCCTTCAACCTGCTGCCCTCGCTGACCGTCGAGCAGAACGTGCTGCTCCCGCAGCGCCTCGCCGGGGAGCGCCAGGACCGGGCCCGGGCACGGGAGCTGCTGGCCCGGGTGGGCCTGGGCGAGCACGCCAAGCGGCGGCCCGGCCAGCTCTCCGGCGGCCAGCAGCAGCGGGTGGCGATCGCCCGCGCGCTGATCACCCGCCCGGACGTGGTCTTCGCCGACGAGCCGACCGGCGCGCTGGACACCCGCACCGCGCACGAGGTGCTGGCCCTGCTGCGGCAGGCCGTGGACTCGCTCGGCGCGACGGTGGTGATGGTGACCCACGACCCGGTGGCGGCCTCCTTCGCCGACCGGGTGCTGTTCCTGGCCGGCGGCGCGATCGTCGACGACCTGCCGCACCCGAGCCCGCAGACCGTCGCGGACCGGATGGTCGCGCTGACCGCCCGCCCGGTGGGAGCCGCGGCATGACGAACGGACTCGCGCGCTCCTCGGTGCGCTTCCGGCCCGCGTCCTTCGCGGGCACCCTGGTCGCCCTGCTGCTGGGCGCCGCCGTGGTGGTGGCCTGCGGCGTGCTGCTGCAGACCGGTCTGACCGCGAGCCTCAAGCCGGCCCGGTACGCGGACACCCCGGTGGTGGTCGTGGCCGACCAGGCGGTGAAGATCCAGCGGAAGGTCGGCACGGACACCGAGACGACGGAGGAGGCCACCCCGGAGCGGGCCCGGACGGACGCCGCGCTGGCCGGCCGGCTGGCCGCGCTGCCCGGGGTCGCGGCGGCCCGCCCGGACACCGCTTTCCCGCTGCCCGCCTCCGGCCGGGCGCCGGCCCTGACCGGCCGGGGCTTCGCCGCGCTCGGTATCGCCGGGCCGGGCGACACCCTGGTCGAGGGCCGCGCGCCCGGCGCGAACGAGGTGGTGCTGGACGCCGACACGGCGCACGCCGCCCACATCGCGCCCGGCGCGAACCTCACGCTCACCGCGCCGGGCGGCACCGCGGACTACCGGGTCTCCGGCCTGGCCGCCGCCCAGCAGGCCGGCCCCACCGCCTGGTTCGCCGACGCCACCGCCGACCGCCTCTCCGGCCACCCCGGCCGGATCGACGCCATCGCCGTCCAGCCCCGCGCGGGCGTGACCACCGCCGCGCTCGCCGCCCAGGTCCGCCAGGCCGTCGGCGGCGACGCCGGTGCCGGAGCCGGTGCCGGTGCCGGAGCCGGTGCCGTCAAGGTCCTCACCGGGGACGACCGGGGCGCCGTCGAGCACCCCGACCTCGGCGGAGCCCGCACCCTGCTGATGGCGCTCGGCGGCAGCTTCGGCGGCTACGCCACCATGACCGCGGTCTTCGTGGTGATGAGCACCGTCGCCCTCGCCACCGGCCAGCGCGCCCGCGAGTTCGCCCTGCTGCGCGCCATCGGCGCCACCCCGCGCCAGATCCGCCGCACCATCGCCGCCGAGGCGATGCTGGTCGCGCCGCTCGCCGCGGCGCTCGGCATCCTGCCCGGAATCGCCCTCGCCCGCTGGTGGTTCGACCAGCTGGTCGAGCGCGGCGCCGTCCCCGCGGACGTCCGCCTGGACGTCGGCCCGCTGCCGATGCTCGCCGCCGTCCTCGCCTGCACCCTCGCCGCGCTGACCGCCGGGTTCCTGGCCGCCCGCCGGCCGTCCCGGATGCGGGCCGCCCAGGCGCTCGGCGAGGCCGCCGTCGAAGCGCCCCGCCCGGGCGCGGTGCGCACCGTCCTCGGACTGGTCTTCGCCGCCGGCGGCATCGCGGCCGCGGCCATCGCCACCTCCCTGGACGGCGCCAAGGCCGCCCAGACCGCGCTCGGCGTGGTGATGTGCTTCATGATGGCCGTCGCCCTGCTCGGCCCCTGGCTGGCCCGGGTCGCCGCCGCGGTGCTCGGCGCTCCGCTGCGGGCCGGCGGCGCGCCCGGCTCGCTGGCCGCCGACAACACCCGCGCCAACGCCCGCCGCCTGGCCTCCGCGATCACCCCGATCGTCCTGGTCACCGCCTTCTGCGGCACCCTGCTGATCATCCAGAGCACCGTGCGCCACACCAGCGGCGAGAACGTCCGGGCCGGCGTCACCGCCGACCACGTGGTCGGCGCCACCGGCCCCGGCCTGCCCGCCGGGACGGCCGAGCGGGCGGGCCGGGTGCCGGGCGTGGACACCGCCGTCGGCGTGCTGCGCACCGGCGTCGTCTACCGCAACGGCGACCAGCTGAGCTCCGCCCCCGTGCTCGGCGTCGACGGCGACCCGGCCCGGCTGCCGAAGGTGCTCGACCTGGGCGTGCGCAGCGGTGCGCTCGCCGACCTCGGCCGCGCCCCCGACACCGTGGCGCTGAGCTCCACCCTGGCCGAGGCGTTCGGCGCCAAGGTCGGTGACCGGGTCCCGCTCTGGCTCGGCGACGGCACCGCCGTCCGGCCCGCCGTGGTCGCGGTGTACGACCGCGGGCTCGGCGTCGGCCAGGCGCTGCTGCCCCGGGCCGCGGTGGCCGCGCACGTCACCGCCGGGTACGACAGCCAGGTGCTGGTCGCCGACGCGCCGGGCGCCGACCGGGCGGCGGTGGCCGCCGGGCTGGGCGGGCTGGCCGGGGCCGCGGTGACCGACCGGGCCGGGTTCGTCGCCCAGTCCGACAAGGCGATGGAGGTCAACGGCTGGGCCAACACCGTGATGGCCGCCGTGCTCGGCGGGTTCGCCGCCGTCAGCGCCGCCAACACCCTGGTGATGACGGTGCTGGACCGGCGCCGCGAGGTCGCGCTGCTGCGGCTGGCCGGCACCACCCGGCGCCAGGTGCGCGGCATGATGCGCTGGGAGGCGCTGCTGGTGGCCTCGACCGGGCTGGCGGTCGGCGCGGTGATCGCCGCGGTCACCCTGGTGCCGGTCGCCCGGGGCGTGGCCAACTCCGCCCCGTACGTCCCGCCGATGCTGGCCCTGCCGCTGGCCGCCGGAGCCGTGCTGCTCTGCCTCGCGGCGACCGGGGTGCCGGTCCGGGCGCTGCTGCGGACCCGGCCGGCGGGGCTGGGCGCGGCGCGCCAGTAGCGGGCCCGCGGGAGGCGAGGAAGGGGGTGCTCTTGAGGACGACTCAAGGGCACCCCCTTCCTTCGGGTGAGAACGACGGCCCCGAGCGGGCGGTCATGGGGACCACATGACGGTCCGATGACCTTTTCAAGAGCTGATCGTGACGTCGCATCAGTTACGCTCGCGCCCGCCCCGCCAGACCGTCGACGCAGAGAGTAGCCCGACCATGAGCAGTCCTCCTGCCGCCCCCGCGCCCCGCTGGCCGCTGATCCTGCTGCGTACCTCCACCACCCTGCTCGCCCTGCTGGCACTGCTCCAGGTCATGCTGGCCGGCAGCTTCCTGAACGGCACCTACGACTCCCTGAAGGACCACGAGGGCAACGCGATGATGCTGGCCACCGTGGTGGTGCTCCAGCTCGCGGTGGCCGTCGCCGTCCGGTGGCCCGGCCGGGGCCCGCTCTGGCCGCTGTGGACCACCGCCCTGCTCACCGTCGCCGTCATCGGCCAGATCACCGCCGGCTACGCCCGGGCGCTCGGCGTGCACGTCACGCTCGGCGTGCTGCTGGTCAGCGGCGTGCTGTTCGGCCTGGTCGGCGCCTGGCGGCTGCCGCTGCCGGCCCGGGAGGCTCGGGTCGTCGGCGGTCCGGACGGCACCGGGCGGCTGCCGCGCCCCGGCGGACCGGTCGAGGTGGTCAAGTGAACCGGCGCCGGTTCCTGCGCGTCGGCGCCTCCGTGCTCGGCGCGGGCGCCCTGGTCTCCGTGGCCGGCCCCTCCGTCGCCCGGCTGCTCGCCGAGGGCCGCCCCGGGCAGCTGCTGAGCAGCGAACTCGACCTGCCGGAGGCCTTCCGGGCCGCGCTGCCGGTGCCGACCGTGCTGCAACCGGTGCGCACCGACGCGACCGCCGACCACTACGAGATCACCCAGCAGGTCGCCCGGCTGGAGATCCTGCCCGGGGTGCGGACCGAGGCCTGGACGTACGGCGGCGGCTTCCCCGGGCCGACCGTGGTCACCCGCTCCGGGCGGACGGCGGTGGTCAAGCACCGCAACGAGCTGCCGGTGCCCTCGGTGACCCACCTGCACGGCGGGCACACCCCGGCGGACAGCGACGGCTACCCGGTGGACCTGCTGCTGCCGGTGGGGTCCTCGCCGGACGCCGCCCAGCAGGCGGGCGGCATGGCCGGGATGGCGGGGATGGCCGGGATGTCAGGGACGGACCATGCCGCCGCCCGCACCGCCGTCGGCGAGCGCAGCTACACCTATCCGGGCAAGCAGCGCGCCGCCACCCTCTGGTACCACGACCACCGGATGGGCTTCACCGGCCCCGGCGTCTGGCGCGGACTGGCCGGCTTCCACCTCGTGCACGACGACGAGGAGGACGCGCTGCCGCTGCCGCGTGGCGAGCGGGACCTGCCGCTGATGATCACCGACCGCTCCTTCGCCGCCGACGGCTCCTTCCGCTACCCCGCCGTCGACCCGCAGCTCGCCGAGCCGGGCGTCACCGACGCCTACGCCAACGGCGTGCTCGGCGACGTCATCCTGGTCAACGGCGCGCCCTGGCCCCGGCTGGACGTCGACCGGGTCCGCTACCGGCTGCGGCTGCTCAACGCCTCCAACGCCCGGCTCTACCGGCTCGAACTCGACCCGCAGCCGCCCGGCGGCGACGCCCTGGTCCAGATCGGCTCCGACGGCGGCCTGCTCGCCGCCCCGGTCCGGCACGACGGCATCGAGATCGCGCCCGCCGAACGGTTCGACGTCGTGGTCGACTTCTCCCGCTACCAGCCCGGCACCCAGGTCCGGCTGGTCAACCGCTTCGGCAGCGGCCGGACGGCCGAGGTGATGCGCTTCGACGTCACCGCGAAGCAGCCGACCGACGACGCGACGGTGCCCGACCGGCTCGCCGCCGTCGAGGCCCTGGACGCCTCCGCCGCCGTCGCCACCCGCGACTTCACCTTCCGGCGCAGCCGCGGCGACGGCTGGACCATCAACGGCCGCCCGTACACGCCGGGGGAGTCCATCGCCACGCCCGCCCTCGGCACGGTCGAGCTCTGGCGCTTCTCCACCGACCTGCACCACCCGGTGCACGTCCACCTCGACCACTTCCAGGTGATCGGCCGCAACGGCGCCGACCCGGGCCCGTACGACGCGGGGTGGAAGGACACCGTGGACCTGCGCCCGGCCGAGGCGGTGGAGGTGCTGGTGCGCTTCACCGACTACGCGGGGGCGTACATGCTGCACTGCCACAACCTGGAGCACGAGGACATGGCGATGATGGCGGACTTCACGGTGCGCTGAGCCGCCGGGGTTCACCCGGACGGCCGACCGCCGGAGGGCGCGCGCTGCGCCCTCCGGCACCCGTGTCCTAGCCTCGCGGGGAGGAGGGGACCCGCCGACGCCCGGAGCCGCGCCATGACCACCCCCGCCGAACGCCGCCGGCACGGCCGGGCCGCCCGGGAGCGGGTCTCCCGCTCCGCCCACGGCCGGTGGATCCCCGCCGCCGACCGGCCCGACCCGCTCGGCGTGCTGGAACGGCAGGGCGCGGACCGGGTCGCCCGGCTGCTGCCGATCCGCCACGGGCGGATGGCGGAGAGCCCGTTCGCCTACCTGCGCGGCGCCGCCGCCGTCCTGGCCGCCGACCTCGGCGCCCTCCCCGACACCGGACTCACCGTCCAACTCTGCGGCGACGCCCACCTGTTGAACTTCGGCCTGTACGCCTCGCCGGAGCGCGCGCTGCTCTTCGACGTCAACGACTTCGACGAGACCTTCCCCGGCCCCTTCGAGTGGGACGTCAAACGGCTCGCCGCCAGCGTCGCCGTCGCCGCCCGCGACAACGGCCAGGACGACCGGCGGGCGCGCCGGGCCGCGCTCGCCGCCGTCCAGGGGTACGCGACCGCGATGCGGCGGCTGGCGGGCCGGGGCGAACTCGACGTCTGGTACGCCCGGGTGGACACCGCGCAGCTGCTGCCGCTGCTCGCCAAGCCCCGGCAGCGCAGGCGGGCCGAGGCCGAGTTCGCGCGCGCCCGGCGCCGCACCAGCCTCCAGGCCTTCGGCAAGCTCACCGAGGAACGCGACGGGCGGCGCCGGATCATCAGCGCTCCGCCGCTGATCGAACCGCTGAGGAAGACCGAACTGCGCGGCGTCGGCAAGGTGTTCAGCGACTACCGGGCCACCCTCGCGGAGGACCGCCGGGTGCTGCTGGACCGCTACCGGTTCGTCGAGGCGGCCACCAAGGTGGTCGGGGTGGGCAGCGTCGGCACCCGCTGCTACATCGTGCTGCTGGAGGGCGGGAACGGGCACGACCCGCTGTTCCTCCAGCTCAAGGAGGCCGGCCGGTCGGTGCTGGAGGACCACCTGCCGCCGCTGCGGGCGGACGCCGAGGTGCTCGCCCACCACGGCGGCCGCCGGGTCGTCACCGGCCAGCACCTGATGCAGGCCGCCAGCGACATCTTCCTCGGCTGGACCACCGGCCCCGCCGGGCGCCACTTCTACGGCCGCCAACTGCGCGACATGAAGGGCTCGGCGGACATCGCCGACTTCCGGCCCTCCGGCCTGCGCGCCTACGCCGACCTCTGCGGCCGCACCCTCGCCCGCGCCCACGCCCGCACCGGCGACCGCCTCGCCATCGCCGGCTACCTCGGCAGCGCCGACACCTTCGCCGAGGCGGTCGCCGACTTCGCGCTGCGCTACGCCGACCGGACGGCGGCCGACCACGGCGAGCTGGTCGCGGCGATCGCCGACGGGCGGGTGGCGGCGACCCCGGGGGTGTGAACCGTGGCCGGGGGAGGGCGAGTTCGGCGCGGCCTTCGGCGCCGGTGGGGTCAGCGGGGCCGCAGGCCGTCCATGACCAGCCCGAAGAGGTGGTCGCGGCGCTCGGCGAGGGTAGGCCCCTGGTCGGCGGTCCAGCTCAGGGCGTTGACGAGGACGAAGACGTCGAGCGCCGTGACGTCCGGGCGGATCAGTCCCTCCTGCTGGGCGGCGGCGAGCAGCCGCCCGCCCGCCTGGCGCATCCGCAGGCAGCTCGCGTGCAGGGCGGACTCCGGGTCCTGCAGGGTGGCCATCAGGGTGGCGGGCAGGCCCCGGTAGGCGGCGGCGTCGAGGAACTCGTGGAGCCAGGTGGTCAGGGCAGGGCCGGCCGGTTCGGCGGCGGCGAGGGTGTCGGCGCGGGCGGTGAGGAGTTCGAAGCGGCGGCCGAGCAGGGCCGCCAGCAGGTCCTCGCGGGTGGGGAAGTGCCGGTAGAGCGTGCCGAGGCCGACCCCGGCGCGGCGGGCGACGTCCCGCAGGGAGGCCTGGGTGCCCTCGTCGGCCATCAGGGCGGCCGCTTCGGCCAGGATTCGGTCGCGGTTGCGCTGGGCGTCGGCGCGGGGCGCCGTCTGAGGTTCAAGGGGCATGGGATTCCTCGCCGTTGACAACTGGAGCACTGCTCCGGTTAGCTTTCCGGAGCGGCGCTCCGGATTCTAGTCGGAGCCCGTCCGTCCTGCGTCGGGGGAGAACACATGGCCACGGAGAACACGATGAAAGCCGTCCGGCTGCACGCCTACGGCGGGCCCGAGGTGCTGCGTTACGAGGAGGTGCCGAGGCCCGTCCCGGGGCCCGGAGAAGTGCTGGTCCGCGTCCACGCGGTGGGCGTCAACCCGCCCGACTGGTACGTCCGGAGCGGCTTCACCACCATCCCGGCCGAACGGCGGCCCGACTGGCCGCTGCCGCTGACCCTCGGCACCGACGTCTCCGGCGTGGTCGCGGAACTCGGCGGCCCCGACACCGGCTGGAACGTCGGCGACGAGGTCTTCGGACTCCTCGGCTTCCCCGGCCGCCCGTCCGGCTACGCCGAGTACGTCGTCGCGTCGGCCGCCGACCTGGCGCGCAAACCGGCCGCCCTCGGGCACGTCGAGGCCGCCGCCGTCCCGATGGCCGGGCTGACCGCCTTCCAGTTCCTGTACAAGCGCCTCGGCTACGCCGGGGGCGGATCGGCCGTGGTGGTCGGCGCGGCCGGCGGGATCGGACACCTCGCGGTCCAACTCCTGCGCCTGGCCGGGGCGGAGGAGGTCGTCGCGGTCGCCTCCGGGCGGCACGAGGAGTTCCTGCACGGCCTCGGCGCCGACCGCTTCGTGGACTACATCCGCACCCCGGCCGCCGAGGCCGTCCAGGGCGCCGACCTGCTGGTCGACACCGTCGGCGGCCCCGAGGCCCACCGCCTGCTGGGCGCCCTGCGGCGCGGGGGCCGACTGGTGTCCTGCTTCCTCGGCGACTACCGGCCCGAGCGGGCCGCGGAACTCGGGGTGGCCCTGAACGAGGGCCTGTGGCAGGTCCGTTCCAGCGGCGGCGACCTCGCCGAACTCGCCCTGCTGCTGGCGGACGGCCGGGTCCGGGTGGCCGTGGACGGCGTCTACCCGTTGCGGGAGGCCGTCGCCGCCCACCGCCGGGCGGAGCGGGGGCACATCCAGGGCAAGATCGTGCTGCGGGTGGTCGGGTAGCGGGGGAGGGGGCGTGCCGGGGCCGTACGGGGGTCGGTCCCGGCAGGCAGTCACGTTCGGCGCGGGTCGTCGCGGGTGGGGGAGTCCGATGTCAGGGCCGGTCCCCGGCGCGGCGTCACCGGGCCACCGGCCGCCGTGGGCAGCGGAGTTGCACCGTCGGCGCCGGTCTCCTGGGTGCCGGGCCCGGCCCCGCCGCCCGGGTGATCGACAGGTGCCGGCCGGCGTGCACGCCCGGGTGCCGGTCGACACGCCGGACCAGGAGCGGCCCACCGCGCCGCGGGCGGCGGCCGGCTTCCGCCGCCGCCCGCAGCCGGCTCCGGCAGGGCTCAGCCGAGCCGCGGCCGCACCGCCGCGACCAGCAGTGCGGCGGCGACCAGCAGGCCGCCCGCGTAGAACGGGCCGAGGTCACCGGCCGCCGTGCCGAGGGAGGCGGCGGCCAGCAGCGGGCCGGCCGTGGCGCCGAGGTTGAGGGCGGCGGTCGCGTAGGCGCCGGCCAGCGCGGGGGCGCCGGCCGCCTCGTACAGCACCCGGGTGATCAGCGTGCCGCCGACCGCGAAGGACAGCCCGCCCAGCAGGAACACCAGCGGCAGCAGCGCGCCCGGCGCGTCCGCCAGGACGGCCAGGGCGGGCCAGCCCGCCAGCAGCAGCGGGCCGCCGACGGCGAGGACCAGGCCGGGGCGCCGGTCCGCGAGCCGCCCGGCGACGGTGACCCCGGCGAACGACCCGGCCCCGAACAGCACCAGCGCGACCGGCACCCACAGGTCGCCCAGCCCGGCCGGGCCGGTCACCACGGGGGAGAGGAAGGTGAAGCCGCCGAAGGTCGCCGCGTTCACCAGTGCGGCGAGCAGCATCGCGCGGAGCAGCGGGGGGCGGCGCAGCTCGCCGAGCTCCGCGCGCAGGGCCGGGGCCGTGGCCGCGGCCCGGTCGGTCGACGGGGCAACGGGCGGAAGGCCCTTGGCGATGCCGAGGGCGGCCGGCAGGCAGAGCAGCGCGACGGCCCAGAACGCGGCGCGCCACCCGAACAGCGCGCCCAGCACCGCCCCGCCCGGGACGCCGGCGACCGTCGCCACCGTCGTCCCCGACAGCAGCACGGCGAGCGCCCGCCCCTTGCGGTCCGCCGGGACGAGCGCGGCGGCGGTGGTCAGCGCCACCGCCAGGAACCCGGCGTTGGCGAGCGCGGCGACCACCCGGGTGGCCACCAGTAGCGGGAAGCTCGTCGTCACCGCCCCGACGGCGTGCGCCGCCGCGAACACCAGGACGAACCCGAGCAGGCTGCCGCGCCCCGACCGGCCGCGGGCGAGCCCGGCCATCAGCGGCGCGCCGACCGCCATCCCGACCGCGAAGGCCGAGGTCAGCCCGCCGGCCGTACCGACGGTGACGCCGAGATCGGCGGCGAGTCCGGGCAGCAGCCCGGCGAGCATGAACTCCGAGGTGCCCATGGCGAACACGGCCAGGGCGAGCAGATAGAGCGGAAGGGGCATCGAGAGGCTCCGAAGCGGGGCGGTGGGAACGAGGAGGACGGACGTCTCGTCACCGCACGCTCAACCCCCGGGCGGCGCAGGCGTGGCGCTCGCTCGGACCTCGGTGGTTCAGGATCTCCGGGGTTTCAGGGGGCTGACGGCGGCGTGACCGAAAGCCCCCACCCTGGATGCCTCAGGGCTCGACATGCCCGGCACGCTACCCGACCCCCTGCCGCCGGGTCACCCGGTTTTCCCGGCGGCCGGGCCGGGAGCCACCGGCCGGCGCGCCGCGAATCGAGGAGGGCCCGCGCCCTCCTCGATCGCGACGGCCGGCCGGCACCGGCCTACTGCCTACCGGGACCGGCCTGCGGCTGGCGCAGGTGCCGGGCGAAGAACCCGGCCGCGTCCTCGCCCGCGAACCGCGGGACGCCCGTGTGCCCGCCCATGTTGGCGTGCAGCGTCTTCTCCCGGGAGCCGAAGGCGTCGAACAGGTCCAGGGACGCCTGCCGGTCGTTGCCCTCGTCGTCCCACTGCAGCAGGACGTGCAGCGGAATGGTGACCCGGCGGGCCTCCTCGAACACGGCGCGGGGAACGAGGCTCCCGGCGAAGAGGCCGGCGGCCACGATGCGCGGCTCGACCACCGCCAGCCGGACGCCGATGGAGATGACTCCCCCCGAGTACCCGACCGGGCCGCCGATCCCGGGCAGTGCGAGGAGGGCGTCCAGGGCGGCCTGCCATTCCGGGACGGACTTGTCGACGAGCGGGAGGACGAGGGCGTCGACGATCTCCTCGCCGACCGGCTCGCCGGCCTCCATGGCCCGGCGCAGGTCGGCGCGCGCCTGCTCGAGGGCGGCCCAGCGGGGCCGGTCCCCGCTGCCGGGGAGCTCGATGGTGGCCGCGGCGAAGCCGTCCGCCGCGCAGCGTCGGGCCCGGGCGACCAGCCGGGGGTGCATCCTGCGCAGTCCGAGCGGGGGGTGGCCGAGCAGGACCAGCGGGACCGGCTCGGACGGGGAGGCGGATGCGGGCGTCCACAGGATGCCGGGGATCTCGCCGAGGGTGAACCCACGCTCGAGGACGCCGCCGTCGAGGTGCTGTTCGGAAGTGAAACGCATGGTCGTGCCTTTCGGGAGTGCACTGGAACGGCGCTCCCGGACGACGACCTATCGCCCGACCGTGACCCCGGAGGAGAGCACCCATGTCGAAACGTTCACGGGTACCACCTCCTCGTTCTCTCGCACGGCCTCCAGGAGGCTAGCAGACCGGCGGTACCGGGGCACCGGAGAACCTCTCGGTCGGGCCGGGGGCGGGCAGCGCCCTAGGATGCCCGGAAACCGAGGAGGGGGTTCGATGGCGAACCGTGGGAGAGCCGGCGGCATCGTGGCCGTCACCGCGCTGCTGCTGCCGCCGGCGCTGTGGGCGGTGGGGCGGATGGAGTCCGGCAACGGCGGGCGGGCGGTGGCGGCCGACGTCCTGAACCGGCCGTGGGCGATGCTCGGCCTGGCCGCCGTCCTGCTGCTGGCCGCGGTCGTGGTCCGCGGCCGGTGGGACGTCGTCGGCGGGCTGGCGTCGGCGTTCGCGGTGTTCGGGCTGCTGCTGTCGGGTGGCGGCCACGTCCTGCAGATGTTCGGCCCGAAGGTCCAGGGGGTGAGCCGCACCGCCTCCCCGGAGCGGGCGGACCACGTCCTGACGGTGGCCCACCACGACGATCCGGAGGGCTACAACGGGCGCTACTTCGTCCGGCTGGAGACCGGCACCGGCCTGGCGACCCGCCGCTGGGACGTCCTCGCCCTCCATACGGGCGGCTTCCGGGGCCAGGGGGAGTTCGTCGCGGCGGAGTGGGCCGGGTCCGGCCAGGTCAGGGTCACCACCGACGCCGGCTACCGCGTCTTCACCGTCGACCCGGGCTCCGGCGAACCGACCCTCACCGAGAGCGTCGGCGAGCTGAAGTCCCTCGTCCAGGGGGCCTGACGGGACGTTCGCCGGCGGCCGTGGCGCTGCCGGCCGGCCGGGTACGGGCGTGGCGGGCCTGAACCGCCGGATCTGTTGCGGGGATCGGCCGCCGGGGATCGGCCACGGGGATTGTCAGTGCCGTGTGCAACGGTGACGTCATGCTGGCGATCACGGTGCAGACGAACGAGACGCGGCACCTGAGGGTGTCCGCGGACGACCTCGCGGGGATGGTCCGGCGCATCGGCGCGCCGGACGACCGCTTCCTCGTCGTGGAGCGGATACCGGACCTGCCGGACGTGTACGTGCAGGTGTGGCACGCCGACGGCGAGGAGTACACGCTGGAGCACCGGGACGGCTCCGCCGAGCGGCACTTCGAGGTGCGGCTGGCCGGGCCCGAGCCGGTGGTCGCGGCGATGACGGGCTGGGCGCGCGGCGCGGCGGGCTGGGACGAGGGCCTGGACTGGCAGCCGCTCGACCTGGGCCCGGCGCCGGCGCCGGTGCCGCCGATCGACCTGGAGGCGGGCGAGCGGCGGGAGTTGGAGGACCGGCTGCGGCTGACGCTGGCCTGCGGCTACACCGACCGCGCCCGGCTCGCCGAGCAGGCCGAGGAACACCTGGTCGCGGGCGACCGCCGCCCGCTCTCGCGCCCCCAGGCCGAGCAACTCGCCGACCGGCTCTGGCTGGAGCGGGTCGGCGAGCAGACCGGCTGGATCGGCGAGACGGATCCGGAGCGCCTGGCCCGGGCCTTCGCCGCCCTGGAGGCGGGCGGCATCACGGCCCGGGAGGACTTCGGCTGCTGCCGCTCCTGCGGCGACGCCGAGATCGCCGAGGCCGGCGAGGCCGACGCCCGCGGCTTCGTCTACTTCCACGCCCAGGGCACCGAATCCGCCGCCCTCGGCCACGGACTGTCCCTGCTGTACGGCGGCTTCGACGGCTCCCCGGCGGCCACCGCCGCGGTCGGGAAGGAGGTGGTCGCCGCCCTGGCGGAGGCCGGTCTGCCGACGGTCTGGAACGGCGACCCGTCCCAGGCCGTCGAGATACGCCCGCTGCTGTGGCGCCGCCGCCTGGCGGGGTGAGACCGGCACCGCGGTCCGGCGGCACCCCGACGGCCGGACGGCGGCGTCAGCCCCTCACGGCACCAGCACCCGTAGGGCGTCCGGTACCACCGCGACGTCCACCGGGAGCGCGGCGATGAACTCGCCGTCGGCGTAGGCGGTGATGCCGGGGGACTCGATCCGCAGGGCTTCGGTGCGCAGCGTGGTGACCTCCGGGTAGGTGATGTGGGTGCCCTTGAAGATCGTGGGGAAGAAGCGGGCGATGCGCAGCCGGGGCATGGCGTCGACGAGGGTGAGGTCGAGCAGTCCGTCGTCGGGCAGGGCGGCGGGGCACATCAGCATGCCGCCGCCGTAGCTGCGGGTGTTGCCGACGGCGGCCAGGGTGAGGTCGCGTTCGATGACGGTGCCGTCGGCGAGGGTGATGTGGAACGGCAGCGGGCGGAGGTTGGCGAACTCGGCGGCGATGGCGAGGTTGTAGCGCATCCGGCCGCGCGGCCAGCGCAGCCGGTTGGCGCGGTCGCTGACCAGGGAGTCGAAGCCGGTGGCGAGGACGGAGCCGTACCAGCGCACCGCCCCGTCCGGGCCGGTGATCCGGCCGAGGTCGACGCCGCGGGTGCGCCCGGCGGCGATGACGTCGGCGGCGGCCTCGGGGGCGCCGAGCGGCAGGCCGTACTCGCGGGCGTGGTCGTTGCCGGTGCCGGCCGGTATCACGCCGAGCGGGACGGGCGTGCCGGCCAGGGCCTGGAGGGCGAGGTTGATCATGCCGTCGCCGCCGACCACGGCCACCGCGTCCACGCCGTCGGCCGCCGCCTCGCGGGCGAGCCGGACGGCGTCCTCGGGGGAGCGCCCGGCCCGCGGTTCGACGTCGACGCCGAGGGCCCGCAGCCGGGCGGTGGCCCGGTGGGCGGCGGGCTCGGCGTGGCCGATGCCCGCCGCCGGGTTGGTGAGAACGGCGACCCTGCGGACGGTTCTCACGTCGTTCACGGGATCAGCTTGCCCGGGTTGAGGATGCCCGCCGGGTCGAGTTCGGCCTTGACGGCGCGCAGGATGCGCACGCCGAGGTCGCCGATCTCCTCGGTCATCCAGGGCCGGTGGTCGGCGCCGACGGCGTGGTGGTGGCTGATGGTGCCGCCGGCGCGGAGGATGGCGTCCCCGGCGGCGCGCTTGGCGGCGCCCCAGCGGGTGAGCGGGTCCTCGCCGAGGGCGGCGACGACGGTGAAGTAGAGCGAGGCGCCGGTCGGGTAGACGTGCGAGACGTGGCAGAGCACCAGGGAGCCGGGCAGGGCGCCGGTGAGCGCCTCGGTGACGGCGGCCCGCAGGGCCGGCAGCCGGCTCCAGGAGGCCGCGGTCTCCAGGGTCTCGCACAGCGCGCCCGCGGCGAGCAGCGAGTCGCGCAGGTAGGGGGCGCTGAACCGGCCGTGCTCCCAGGCCCGGGCGGGGCCCTCGCCGAGCGAGGTGCCGCCGGCGGCGAGCAGGGCGTCGCGGGTGAGCTGCTGCCGGGCGGCGACCTGGGCGGCGCCGCCCTCGAAGACGGTGACGGCCAGGCAGCCGCTGACCGCCGGGGCGCCGCCGATCTGCTCGGTCATGGCCAGGTTGATCATGGTCTCGGCCTCGTCGGAGAGCCGGATCACGGTCGGGCCGGTGCCCTGCTGCTCGACGGCGCGCAGCGCGGCCGTGCCGGTGGCGAAATCGGGGAAGCTCCACGCCTCGTACGCCTTGACGGCGGGCAGCGGGTGGACGCGCAGCCGGACGGCGGTGATCACGCCGAGGGTGCCCTCGGAGCCGAGGAAGAGCTGGCGCAGGTCGGGGCCGGCGGCGGAGGCGGGGGCGCGGCCGAGGTCGAGCACCCCGGCCGGGGTGACGACGCGCAGCCCGCGCACCATCTCGTCGAAG
This sequence comes from Kitasatospora sp. NPDC001225, assembly GCF_053597855.1. Lineage (NCBI taxonomy): Bacteria > Bacillati > Actinomycetota > Actinomycetes > Kitasatosporales > Streptomycetaceae > Kitasatospora > Kitasatospora sp. NPDC001225. Next base: position 9,138 of record NZ_JBSFJC010000003.1, on the reverse strand, counting down.
CGCCCGTACCCGGCGGAGTCCTGGCCGGAGGAGCGGGTGGCCGCGAAGCCGCCGATGGTGGCGTAGCGGAAGCTCTGCGGGTAGTGGCCGAGCTCCCAGCCGCGCTCGGCGAGCAGCTCCTCCGCGGCCGGGCCGGTGAGGCCGGCGCCGAGGACGGCCTCGCCGGAGGTCTCGTCCAGGTCGAGCAGCCGGTCGAAGCGGCGCAGGTCGAGGGAGACGACGGCGGCGAGGCCGCCGCGCTCGGGGTCGAGGCCGCCGACCACGCTGGTGCCGCCGCCGAACGGGACGACGGCGATGCGGCGTTCGGCGCACACCGCGAGGACGGCGGCGACCTCCTGCTCGCTGCCGGGCAGCACGACGGCGTCGGGGGCGTCCTGGGCCTCGCGGCTGCGGCGGCGCAGCAGGTCCGGGGTGGACTTGCCGCCGGCGCGCGGCAGCCGGTCGGCGTCGGCGGCGCTGACGTGCTCCTTGCCGACCGCGCCGGCCAGCGCGTCGAGGTCCTCGGCGGAGAGCCGGGACGGGTGCAGGACGACCTCGTCGGCGCTCGGCCCGGGGGCGGCGTCGCCGGTGACGCCGAGGGCGGCGGCGAGCAGTCCCTTGATGTCGGCGGACAGCTCCTTGGCCAGGGCCGGGTCGCCCCAGGCGTCCCACTTCATCGGGGGGAGCGGAAGTGCGGCGCCGGCCGGTCCCGCTTGCGTCTCAGGTGCCATGCGTTACAGTTTCACACATCATGTCAAGTAGTAACGACGAGCCCGAGACGCCGGGCCAGACCCACGGGGGCACCGGCCAGGTCCCGGGGGCCCGCAGCACCGACGACGCGATCCTGGACGCCGCCGCCGACCTGATGGTCCATCTCGGCGTGCGCCGCACCCAGCTCGCCGAGATCGCCCGCCGTGCCGGGGTCAGCCGGCCTACCGTCTACCGCCGCTGGCCGGACGTCCGGGCGGTGATCGGCGCGCTGCTCACCCGGGAGATCCTGGCCACCCTGGAGGCCGCCGTGCCGACCGGCCGGGACCGGGAGGCCTTCGTCGAACGGACCGTGGAGATCGCCGTCCGGCTGCGCGACCACCCGGTGATCGGCGCGCTGCTGCGCTCCGACGACTCCGACCTGCTGCTCGAGTACGTCGTCGAGCGGCTCGGCGCCAGCCAGCGCGGCCTGCTGGAGGCACTGCGCACCGGCATCGAGCAGGGCCAGGCGCACGGCTCGATCCGGGAGGGCGAGCCGCTCGAACTGGCCGCCATGGTCCTGCTGACAGCCCAGTCCACCGTCCAGTCGCACCGCATGGTCGCCTCCCTGCTGCCCGAGGCGGCCTGGCGGCGCGAACTGGCCAGAGCACTGAACGGATACCTCGCGCCATGACCCCCACCGCAGGCCCGCACACCGGTCCGCACTCCAGCGCGCACGCCGGTCCGTCCTCCGGTTCGCACGCGGGCCCGTACACCGGTCCGTACGCCGGGACCTCCCGGCTCAACGCCGTCCGAAGGGCGGCGGAGCTGGAGGTGCTCGGCGACGACGCCCGGATCGACCTCCTGGTCATCGGCGGCGGCGTCACCGGCGCCGGAGTGGCCCTGGACGCGGCCTCGCGCGGCCTGCGCACGGTGCTGGTCGAGGCCCGGGACCTCGCCTTCGGGACGAGCCGCTGGAGTTCCAAGCTGGTGCACGGCGGCCTGCGCTACCTCGCCTCCGGGCGGATCAAGGTGGCCCGGGAGAGCGCGGTGGAGCGCGGCGTGCTGATGACCCGCACCGCCCCGCACCTGATCCGCGCACTGCCCCAACTGGTGCCGCTGCTCCCGGACCTGCTGCGCCCCGGCCAGGCCGCGCTGATCCGTACCGGCTTCCACGCCGGGGACGCGCTGCGCCTGACGGCCGGCACCCCGGGCGCGCTGCTGCCCCGGGTGCGCCGGATCGACGCCGACCGGACCCGCCGGCTGGTGCCGGGCGTGCGGACGGACGGGCTGCGCGGCGCGCTGGTCGCCCACGACGGCCAACTCGTGGACGACGCCCGGCTGGTGGTCGCGCTGGCCCGGACCGCCGCGCAGTACGGTGCCAGCGTGCTGACCAGGGTGCGCGCCGAGCAGGTCACCGGCACCTCGGCCCGGCTGGTCGACACCCTGACCGGGCGGGAACTCACCGTCCGGGCCGGCGCGGTGGTCAACGCCACCGGCGTCTGGGCGGGCGAGTTGGACACCTCGATCCGGCTCCGGCCCAGCCGGGGCACCCACCTGCTGGTGGACGCGAAGGCCCTCGGCAACCCGGCCGCCGCCCTCACCGTGCCGGTGCCCGGCTCCACCAGCCGCTTCGTCTTCGCCCTCCCGCAGCAGCTCGGCCGGGTCGCGATCGGCCTGACCGACGAGGACGCCCCGGGCCCGATCCCGGACGAGCCGCAGCCCACCGAGGCCGAGCGCTCCTTCCTCCTCGACACCGTCAACGCCGCCCTCGCCACCGCCCTGACCGGGGCGGACGTGATCGGCGCCTACGCCGGGCTGCGCCCGCTGATCGACACCGGGGACGGCAGCACCGCCGACATCTCCCGCGAGCACGCGGTGCTGGAGAGCCCGTCCGGGGTGATCACCGTGGTCGGCGGCAAGCTCACCACCTACCGCCGGATGGCCGAGGACGCGGTGGACACCGCCGTCCGGCTGCGCGGCCTGCCCGCCCGCGCCTGCTGGACGGCCCGGCTGCCGCTGGTCGGCGCCCCCGGCCACGGGGACAGCCGCCCGCTGCCCGCCGGGGTCCCGGAGGGCGGAACCGCCGGGCGGCTGCCCGCCTCACTGCTCGCCCGCCACGGCGGCGCGGCCCACGAGGTGCTGGCGGCCGGAGAGTTGACGTCGATCGCCGAGGGCCTGGACGTGACCCGCGCCGAGATCGCCTACGCCGTCAGCCACGAGGGCGCGCTGGACGCGGCCGACGTACTCGACCGCCGCACCAGGATCGGGCTGGTCACGGAGGACGCCGAGCGCGCAAGGAAGGCGGTCGAGGAGATCGTCGAGGAGGCGTAGCGCGGTGAGCGCGTGGGGCCGGTACGGCTGATCGCCGTACCGGCCCGTCTGCGCTCGTTTCTACAACTGTTGCTACGACTCGGACTTGGCCGGTCCCTGGAGGCTCCAGAGCCGCCCGTCGGGGTCGCGGACGGTCGCCATCCGGGTGCCGAAGTGGGTGTCCTCGAACGGGGTCTCCAGTGCTACGCCCTCGTCGGCCCGGAAGGCGTCGGCGTCCGCCACCTTCAGCACCAGCCGCACCTGCGGCTGCCGGTGCGCCGGGATCTCGGCGATGAACAGGGTGGGGCTGTCGCCGTTGCGCAGCTGACCGGAGTTGTGGTCGGTGGCGAACTCTAGCTCGTAGCCGAGGCCCTGGAAGAACTTCGCGGCCTTGCCCCAGTTGTGGGTCTCCATGAACACGGCTTCGATGCCCTCGGTGGTCATCTCAGTCCTCCTTGACGGATTTCTCGGACGGGTGCTCGTGCTGGGCGGCGGGGGCGTCGTCGAGGTAGGCGCGCAGCGCCTCGGCGACCAGTGCCGACAGCGACAGCTCCTGCTCGACGGCGCGGAACTTGACCTGCTTGATCAGCCCGATCGGCAGGTACACGTTGAACTGCTTCACATCCTCGTCTCCCACATCCACGATGCTAGCACCATAGCTTGCTAGCAAGGTAGCCGCGGGCGAGCGCGGGCGTGCGGAGGAGGCGGAATTCGCGGAGGGGGAGGAAGCGGAATCAGCGCGCCGTGCGCTCGGGCATCGGGTGCTGGGCGCCGGACAGCTCCAGGACGCAGGAGAGCGGGTGCTCGGCCCGGCCGGTGCGGTCCAGCCGCACCGCGAGCGGCTTCGGCGGCGTCGGCGGCTCCTCGGCGACCTGGGCGGTGAGGGTCAGCGGATAGTCGCCGTGCCCGTGGACGCGGTGGAAGTCGCACTCCTTGCCGTCGACCAGCAGCTCGGTCTCGGTGATCCAGCCGGACCGGACGTTGACGGTCACCGAGTGCCCGCCCTGGTCGAGGTGGAAGCTGTACCGCTGGCGCATCGGGACCTCCGGCGACCGGGCCTGCGACGAGGGGAGACGGCGGCGAGCCGACGAGGGGGAACGGGGGAAGAGCGGACGAGGGGAAATCCACTGCCAGTCTAGGGCGGGAGGTCGCTAGGGTGCTCGGCATGCGGAGCACAGCGGGCGGCCTGCGGCCGTACGGGCCGGACGAGGAGGTGGCCGAGGACGAGTACGTCCTCGGCCTGTACCGGGTGCCGGTCAAGGCGAGGACGGGGCGCGGGGCCGGCCCGGCGCCGCAGCCCGGGCTGCTGGAGGCCTGGGTCGACGGCGGCGCCCTGCGGGCCGTCCTGCGCCGTCTGGGTGCGCGGACCCTGCCCACCCTCGCCCGCCACGAGCCGGACCTCGACTTCAGCAGCCGGATCCGGCAGCCGTCGATGGCCGCGCTGGTCCGGGAGATCGAGCAGGTGGACCTGGCCCGGCTCCCGGCCGCCGAGCGCGAGGTGCTCGGCCTGCTGCTGGGCTGGGGCCGCAGGGCGACGGCCGAGAACGGTGCGCTGCGGATCGAGATCGACGCCGTGCGGTGACGTCCTGGCCGGGCCGGCGGCTGTTCCCCCGCAGGGTTCCCGTGTGCGACCCGGAGAAATTCCCGGGGTGGGCCCGCCTGCAGACGGATTCTCGTGATCTCTACAGTGTTGTAGATTCGTCCACAGGGAGAGATCAGAGGAGGGCATTGTGGGAGTTTCGCTGGCCAAGGGCGGCAACGTCTCGCTGAGCAAGGAGGCGCCCGGTCTGAGCGCCGTGATCGTCGGTCTCGGCTGGGACGTGCGCACCACCACCGGGGCCGACTACGACCTGGACGCCAGTGCGCTGCTGTGCAACGCGCTGGGCAAGGTGGTCTCGGACCAGCACTTCGTCTTCTTCAACAACCTCCGCAGCCCCGAGGGTTCGGTCGAGCACAGCGGCGACAACCTGACCGGCGGCGGAGACGGGGACGACGAGCAGATCAAGGTCGACCTGGACCGCGTCCCGGCCGACGTGGCCAAGGTGGTCTTCCCGGTGTCGATCTACGACGCCGACGCCCGGCTGCAGAACTTCGGCCAGGTGCGCAACGCGTTCATCCGGATCGTCAACCAGGCCAACGGCCTGGAGATCGCGCGCTACGACCTGACCGAGGACGCCTCGACCGAGACCGCGATGGTCTTCGGCGAGCTGTACCGCAACGGCAACGAGTGGAAGTTCCGCGCCATCGGCCAGGGCTACGCCTCCGGCCTGCGCGGCATCGCGACCGACTACGGCGTCAACGTCTGACCGTCGCCAGTCGGTAGCGGTCGACGCCCGTTCGCCCGAAGCGGGTCGACCGGGGTTCGGCAGTCACGGCCACGCGCTCAGTCGGTACGGCCGAGCGCGTGGCCGCCGAAACCCCCGCCGCCGGTGAACTGGTGGTGCCACCAGGCGGTCATGGCCGGTTCGTCCATCCCCGACCAGTCCGGCGCCGCGGTGACCTGGGCCCGGCCCAGGGTGCGGCCCAGTTCCACCAACTCGCGCCCGGCCGCCGTCCGTTCGCGGTCGTAAGCGGCCAGCAGAGCTGCCCAGGAGCCGGCCTCCCGTCCCGCGAGCTCGAAGGCGTGGGCGTCCTGGATCGCCTTCACCGCGCCGCTGGTGTTGTGCGGGCGCACCACGGTGGCCGCGTCCCCGCCGATCAGCAGCCGTCCGGCCGTCCGGGCCGGGGCCGCCAGGTCGTAGACCGGCTGGAGGAAGGTCCGTTCGCGCGGAGTCAGGGTGACCAGGCCGGCCCAGTACGGCGGCAGGTGCCGCTCGGCGAGCCGGCGCAGCTCGTCCACCTGCGGGTCGGTGAGGCTGCCCGCCGGGATGCTGGTCGGGCCGTCCAGGCGCAGCCAGGCGGGGGTGGGGGCGTAGAAGACCCAGTTCACCTGGGTGCGGCCGGGCGCGACCCCGGGGATGCGGTAGATCACCACCTGGCCGCCGGGGTAGCAGGCGGTGATGCACTGCTCCTCCGGCCACGGCGCCGCGCCGCCGGGCAGCTCGGCCAGCAGGGCGGCGTCGTAGCTGCCGCGCCAGCACACGTACCCGGCGTACTCGGGCTCGGCCTGCGGGCAGACGGCCTCGCGGACCACCGAGCGGTAGCCGTCGGCGCCGATCACCAGGTCGTACGTCTCGCGGCCGCCGTCCGTCTCGACCCAGGCGCCGTCGGCCTCGGCCCGGGCGCCGTCCGGCTCAGCCTGGGGGCCCTCCGACCCGCCGCCGTCCGGTTCGTCCCCGCCCGGCTCGTTGCCGACGGCCGTCACGGTGGCACCCAGCCGGAACTCGACCTGCTCGGGCATCCGTTCACGCAGGGCCTGCCAGAGCACGCCCCAGTGGTGCGAGTGGAACGGGAAGGGCTGGGCCCAGAGCAGTCGCCCGCAGCCGTCCGGCCCGTCGCCCTCGCCGGCCGCGCCCCGGGCGACCCAGCGGCGGACGGTGAGGCGGTGGCGGCGGGTGTCCGCGTCGAGGTGTCCGGCCCGGACCAGTTCGTCGAAGCGGTCGTTGTGGGTGCACAGGCCCACGCCGCGGTCCTCCAGGTGCCCGGGGCTGCGTTCCAGCACCACCACCCGTTCCGCGCCGAGCCGGGCGGCCGCGCCGGCGAAGGCGCTCCCGGCGATGCTGCCCCCGACCACGGCCACCGAGCCACCGCGCACGGTCGCTCCTCTCCTGAGTCCCGAGCTTCGAGTCCGCGGCGTCCCCGCGCTGCGATGTCCCCCCGCGACGCCCCCGCGATGTCCGGGACACGACGATACGCGTCCGGTCGGTCCCCGGCGCCGTGTTCGAGCCATCCGGAGGGCCCTCCCGGCGACCCGGGAGAGCCTTATGCAACTAGTTGCATACCCCGCCGCCCGTCCCCTACCCTGCGGTAACAACGCCCCCGGTCCACAACGCCCCGGTCCACTTCTCGGTCCACTCCCCGCCCGCGCCCCAGGAGACGTCGATGAGCGCCCACCCCGGCAGCAACCGCTACCCGCACCTGCTCAGCCCGCTCGACCTCGGCTTCACCACCCTGCCCAACCGCGTGATCATGGGCTCGATGCACGTCGGCCTGGAGGAGGCCCCCGGCGGCTACGAGCGGATGGCCGCCTTCTACGCCGAGCGGGCCCGCGGCGGCGTCGGCCTGATCGTCACCGGCGGCATCGCCCCCAACGAGGCCGGGCGCCCCTGGGAGGGCGGCGCGATGCTGACCACCGAGGAAGAGGCCGACAAGCACCGCGTGGTCACCGACGCGGTGCACGCCGCCGGCGGCAGGATCGCCCTCCAGATCCTGCACTTCGGCCGCTACGCCTACCACCGCGACCTGGTCGCCCCCAGCGCGATCCAGGCCCCGATCAGCCCCTTCACGCCCAACGCGCTCACCGCCGAGCAGGTCGAGCAGACCATCGAGGACTTCGCCCGCTGCGCCGAACTCGCCCGTCGCGCCGGGTACGACGGCGTCGAGATCATGGGCTCCGAGGGCTACCTGGTCAACGAGTTCATCGTCGCCGCGACCAATCACCGCGAGGACGAGTGGGGCGGCACGTACGAGCGGCGGATGCGCTTCCCGGTGGAGATCGTCCGCCGGGTCCGCGAGCGGGTCGGCGAGGACTTCATCATCGTCTACCGCCTCTCCATGCTCGACCTGGTGCCCGGCGGCTCCACCCTCGACGAGGTCGTGCGGCTCGCCCAGGCCGTCGAGGCCGCCGGGGCGACCATCATCAACACCGGCATCGGCTGGCACGAGGCCCGCATCCCCACCATCGCCACCTCCGTGCCGCGCGGCGCCTTCGGCTGGGTGACGAAGAAGGTGATGGGCAAGGTCGGCATCCCGCTGGTCACCACCAACCGCATCAACACCCCCGAGATCGCCGAGCAGTTGCTCGCCGAGGGCAGCGCGGACCTGGTCTCGATGGCCCGCCCGCTGCTCGCCGATGCCGACTTCGTCGCCAAGGCCCGGGACGACCGCGCCGAGGCCATCAACACCTGCATCGGCTGCAACCAGGCCTGCCTCGACCACACCTTCAACCTCCAGATCACCTCCTGCCTGGTCAACCCGCGCGCCTGCCACGAGACCGAACTCGTCCTCGGGCCCACCCAGTTGCGCAAGCGGATCGGCGTCGTCGGGGCAGGCCCGGCCGGCCTCGCCTTCGCCGTCTCCGCCGCCGAGCGCGGCCACGACGTCACCCTGTACGACGCCGCCGAGGCGATCGGCGGGCAGCTGAACATCGCCCGGCGGATCCCCGGCAAGGAGGAGTTCGACGAGACGCTGCGCTACTTCCGCACCCGGCTGGCCGAGTTGGGCGTCACGCTGCGGCTCGGCGCGACCGTCACCGCCGAGCAGCTGGCCGGGCAGGGCCACGACGAGCTCGTCCTCGCCACCGGCGTCACCCCGCGAACTCCCCCCGACATCCCGGGAATCGACCACCCCAGCGTGCTCGGCTACCTCGACGTGCTGCGCGACGGCGCGCCGGTCGGCGAGCGGGTCGCCATCCTCGGCGCCGGCGGCATCGGCTTCGACGTGGCCGAGTTCCTCACCGACCCGGGCGACGCGGCGAGCCTCAACCCGCCGGTGTTCCAGGCGAAGTGGGGCATCGACCCGGAGTACCGCGAGCGCGGCGGCCTGCGCGCCCCGGAGCGGCCGAAGCCCCCGCGCAGCGTCCACCTGCTCCAGCGCAGGACCAGCAAGGTCGGCGCCGGCCTCGGCAAGACCACCGGCTGGATCCACCGCACCGAGCTCAAGCACCGCGGCGTGGTGATGGTCCCCGGCGTCACCTACGACCTGATCGACGACGCCGGTCTGCACATCACGGTGGACGGCGAGCGCCAACTGCTGCTCGTGGACACCGTCGTGCTCTGCACCGGCCAGGAGCCGCGCCGCGACCTGTACGAGGCGCTGCGCGAGCGCGGCCTGCCGGTGCACCTGATCGGCGGCGCCGACGTGGCCGCCGAACTGGACGCCAAGCGCGCCATCAAGCAGGGCACCGAGCTCGCCGCGGCGCTCTGAGCCCTCGCGTTCCGTACGGTCGGTGCCCCCGCGACCCGCATGGTCGGCGCCCCCCCCCCCCCCCGGGGCGCCGCCCCCAAAACAAAACCCGCCCCCCCCGGGGCCGGTGGGAGTGAAAGCACGTACAAGCGCCGA